>CALUVJ010000014.1 GCA_944324195.1 Candidatus Gastranaerophilales bacterium | reverse complement strand
TGGATTGCTTCGTCGCTTTCGCTCCTCGCAATGACGTTAAGCTTGTAGTTCCACTTACCAACCCAATTCATTTACCCTCTTAGTCACTCAGTCACTTAATCACTTAGTCACTAATAAAATCCATTTACCCCCGCAATGACATTTTTCACTATGACTTGTCGGGTGACATTGGGTCGCGCCTTCCCCTCGCCCCTTGTGGGAGAGGGGGTAGGGGTGAGGGGTTAATATTTTTTATTTTTCCGCAGTCACCCTCTGCTGACATTACTACAAGCGGGTTGCGCTGCAATTGGATTGCTTCGCTACGCTCGCAATGACATTTTTCACTTTGACTTGTCGGGTGACATTGGTTATCATTCCACGTTTGTTTTATTTTTCCAGGTCACCCTCGAATGACTTACTACTGGCCAGTTGCGTTGAGAGTTTTTTGTTTTATTTCCCTTCACCCTTCACCAATTATCACCCACCCCAACCCTCCCTCATTCAGGGAGGGAGCTCTATTCCCAGCCCAATTCATTTACCCCCTCGCCCCTCAGCTTGCGTACGGCTTGTAATTTCACATCAAACTTGATTTCATTTACCCGGGAGAAGGAAGAATTTCTTGGCGAGCCCTGCGAGCTTAGAAATTCGGGTGAGGGGTCTTGGATTGCTTCGTCGCTAACGCTCCTCGCAATTGTACATGTCAAGCAATGACGTTTTAACTATGACCTGTCAGGTGATATCGGTTGTTATTTGTCATGCTGAACTTGTTTCAGCATCTTACCAACTTGGCGTTATACTTGATTTTGGGTAAGATCCCGAACCAAGTTCGGGATGACATTTTTTTATGTTATTGTCAGGCAAAGCCTGCTCTACAATTCGCTTTCCCCTCACCCCTCACTCTTCACTCTTCACGACTGCACCCCCTGTCACTGCGAGAAAATCTTTGATTTTCGCGGCAGTCCACTGGATTGCTTCGCTACGCTCGCAATGACATTTTTCACTTTGACTTGTCGGGTGACATTGGTTATCATTCCACGTTTGTTTTATTTTTCCAGGTCACCCTCGAATGACTTACTACTGGCCAGTTGCGTTGAGAGTTTTTTGTTTTATTTCCCTTCACCCTTCACCAATTATCACCCACCCCAACCCTCCCTCATTCAGGGAGGGAGCTCTATTCCCAGCCCAATTCATTTACCCCCTCGCCCCTTTGCTTGCGTACGGCTTGTAATTTCACATCAAACTTGATTTCATTTACCCCGGGAGAGGGAAGAATTTCTTGGCGAGCCCTGCGAGCTTAGGAATTCGGGAGAGGGGTCTTTATATCTTGACATCTTAGAATATTCCAAATCTGCACATATCTGATAGACTGCTGAATTTGTTTATAAAATTATTCGGGACAGCAGTACCTGAATAGAGAAGGAATAAAGATATTGCGGGGATTAATTATAAAAAACTGTAATTCTTATAATACAACGAGACGGCAACTGTTGTTGCCGTCTCGTTGTATGGTGTCGATAGGGGGATTTGAACCCCCAAGGATCTCTCCACATGAACCTGAATCATGCGCGTCTACCAATTTCGCCATATCGACATATTTATATTCTATTATAAACATCTCAAAATGTTAACTACTTTTCTTATGTATTTTTTCTATTTTCAGTTATAATAAAATTGCAAAAAGCAAGGAGCAGACCATGAAAATTGTTTATTTCGATGTAGAAAACTACGAAGAAGAATTTTTGAATAACAATAACCGGGGAAAATATGAGTATTATTTGGATTCTAATACTCTGAACGACATGCTGCCGGTAAAAGATGAATATAAAGATGCAGAAATTATATCAGTATTCACCTCCTCCAGAGTTAACAGAAAAGTTCTTGAACAATTTAAAAACCTAAAACTAATTGCTCTGCGCTCTGTCGGATTTAATCACATTGATATTGACTATTGCAAAGAAAACAATATAGCAGTGGTTAACTCTCCCGGATACGGAAATGTTACGGTAGCAGAATTTGCACTTGCACTGCTTTTAGACGTATGCCGGAAAGTTACGGTCTCTTATAATAATTACAAAGAAGGAAAGGTTTTGCCGCAAAATCTTATAGGCACGGAGCTTTGCGGAAAAACTGCCGGGATTGTAGGACTTGGTGCTATAGGCGCAGCATTTGCACGAATAGCTTACGGACTTGATATGAAAATTCTGGCCTATGATAAATTTGAAAAAGAAGAGATGAAACAAAAGTATAATGTTAAATACACCGATTTTGACACTCTGTTGAAAGAATCCGATTTTATATCAATACATGCCCCTCTTACTAGAGATAATTACCATATGTTTAACAAAAGCAGTTTTGAAAAAATGAAAAATACGGCAATTATCGTAAATACCGGAAGAGGAGAACTTATAGATACCAAAGCACTGTACGATGCACTTGTAACCAAACAAATTGCAGGAGCCGGACTTGACGTCTTAGAAAGCGAAGAAACCATTGCAGATTTTGATTACATGATAGGACTGAACAGGCTTGATAAAGCTACACTTGAAAAAACAATAATTAATTCACAACTGTTTAAGCTGGATAATGTAATAATAACACCGCATACCGCTTTTAACTCTATAGAAGCAATAAATCGAATATTGAATATTACAATGGCCAACATAAATGAATTCTCAAAAGGAAATTTACAAAACAGTGTAATATAAAAGGGCTTATAAAAATAAGCCCCGAACATGTTTTATTTTTTGAGTTAATGGTCCAAGAGAAAGATTACCTTTCAAGAAATCCTCATCGAAAGTTATTTACATATGGTTATCAGCCGGCTAATGAGCTGTGAAAAGTTCTTGAAATAACATCATCCTGCTGTTCTTTTGTTAATTTAATAAAGTTTACGGCATATCCTGAAACTCTTACTGTAAGTTGAGGATATTTCTCAGGATGTTTTTGCGCATCTAATAATGTGTCTCTGTTGAAAACATTTACATTTAAATGATGTCCGCCTTTTTCTACATATCCGTCTAACAAATTGATTAAATTTTCTTCTTGCTGTGTAGTCATTTTTATCTCCTTTTGTTTTATCTTTAACTTACATGTTTATTATAAATCATGTTAAACTACATTTCTGTTGTTTATACAACAAAAGAAAATAAATTTATTTTGTCCTCTGAAAAAACTTTGCAATATCTTTATGCTCTATTATTTTGGAAATAGGACGTCCATGAGGGCAGGTAAAAGGCTTTTCGCAGGTACGCCAATTTTTAATAATTTCTTGCATCTGGAATTGATTTAAATAAGTATTGGCTTTCACTGCTGCCTTGCAGGAAGTTGTTATTAAAATACTTTCCTCAATATTGTCAATATTGCCTGAAATATTTTCTAATATATCGGCCAGGATTTCCTTGGGCGAAACCTTGGAAATCAACTGCGGCACTTTCCTGAAAATTGCTTCATGGTCAGATATAAAATCAATATCATATCCGAATTTTTCCAATTTATCTTTATGAGATTCCAAAAGTTCTTTATCCTGCGGTGAAATCTCCAGAACATCAGATATAAATAAAAGCTGGCAATCAATATTTTTGGATTTTTTTAATTTTTCATAAATATATCTTTCTTCCGCTATATGCTGGTCAACAATTTCGAGCCCTTCTTCCCTTTCTATTAAGATATAAGTTTTGCGGTACTGTCCTATAATTAATTCTTCTTGTTCTATATGGGCAGATTCAATAAACTTTGGCTGCTCAAACTTTGGCGTCTCAAATTTTTGACTCTCATATTGCGGCTGAACAGGAGCTGCATGTGCCCTCGGAAAACTTATTACTTTTGGCTCCTCAGGTTTTGCAAGTATTTGCTGCAAATCTAATGTCCCGCTTACATAAATATCATCCGAATCCTTATCAGGTTCAGATTTTGCCATGTGCGAGTCCTCCTTATTATCCTTTTCAATAATTCCGGATAATGCCATGTCAATTGCTGAATATATAAAATTAAATATCTGATTTGGATTTTTGTATCTAACTTCTTTTTTTGTAGGATGAACATTAACATCCACATCTGCAGGCGGGATTTCCAAATTTAGAATAATAAAAGGATAGCGGGAGCCGATAAGGTTCTTATAAGCCGTATCTATTGACTTTTGGAATATCGGACATTTTACGGTACGGTAATTGACGTACAAATAGTAATCCTTTTTGCTGGCTCTGGTATAGTCAGGAGTGCTTACAAATCCCGAAATCTTTAAGCCTGACATCTTATCCGTTTTTAAAACCTGCCTTAAGTTTTTTGAAATATCTTCCGGAAAAATTTCTTTTAAAACCTGCAGAGTTTCACCCTGCCCTGTTGTTTTCAGAACGGTTTTCCCGTTATTTTTCAATTCAAATGCAATCTCAGGATGAACCAGCGCAAGCGATTGTACCAGTTCATTAATATACAAAAACTCTGTTTTTGCGGATTTCAAGAACTTTAATCTTGCCGGAATGTTATAAAACAAATCCTTAACTTCCATAATAGTACCGACAGCAGAACCTGTTTTGGATTGTTTTACCTCGGAATCCTCACACTCCACTTTTGTACCAAAATCAAAATCCTTAGTCCTTGTAATACAGGTGAGCTTTGAGATAGAAATTATACTTGCAAGCGCTTCTCCTCTAAAGCCCATCGTTTTTATTGAATATAAATCCTCTCCAGTTTCAATTTTACTGGTTGCATGTTTCGAAAACGCCAGAATAATATCATCCGGATGTATACCTGTACCGTTATCCGCAATACGAATATTCCTGCATTCGTTAGAAATTTGAATACTTATTTTAGAAGCTTCTGCATCTATGGAATTTTCAACCAGTTCTTTTACCACGGATGCAGGCCGCTCAATAACTTCTCCCGCCGCAATTTGATTAATGACATTTTTTGAAAGCTGAACAATCCTACCCATAGTTTCTATTATACTCCAAAATATTTTTATCATGCTATAATAAAGTAAATACAAGGTGGAGAGGTAAATATAATGGCAAAGAATAAAAAAATAAAAGTTGCGTTTCCTCATATGGGAACAATATCAATAGCCTGGGCAGCCGGTTTAAGAAAAATAGGAGTTGAACCTTACGTTCCGCCTTATACAAGTAAAAAAACCTTATCTTACGGCACCAAAAATTCTCCGGAGGCTATTTGTTTGCCGTATAAATTAATTTTAGGCAATTTTATTGAAGCAATAGAAGGCGGAGCTGATTATGTTGCAATGATTACTTCTCCGGGAATATGCAGATTGGGGCAGTACGGCTCTAATATTCACACAACTTTAAAAGAACTCGGATATAACGCTAATTATATCGAATTATCATTATATGACGGGATACGGGGATTGTACAAATTTTTACGGGAAATTTCAGGAAAGAATGATCCTATTCTTATTTTACGTGCAATAAATATTACAATGCGCAAAATTTTTGCAATTGATGATTTGAACAGTGCTTTATCATATTACAGAGCTCGTGAGATTAGGTTTGGTGATGCCGAAAAAAATTATAAAAAGGCATTAAGATTGATAGATAAAGCCAATTCAACCCATGATTTAAAGAAAGCTTATGAAGCTGCATTAAAAGAAATTGAAAAAACGGAAATAGATCCGAACAGAGAGGTCTTAAACGTTGATATAACAGGTGAGATTTATCTTGTAAACGACGAATTTTCCAATCAAAACATTGAGCGTGAACTCGGTAAAATGGGAGTTCAAACAAGAAGAAGCCTGACAGTCGGGAGTTTTCTCAAAGATGCTATTATTCCAAAAGCCTTTAGGCCGCCGGAAACACACCTGCAGAGAGCAGAAAAAATGGCAAAACCTTATCTTATGCGCGATATAGGCGGAGACGCATTGGAGTGCGTTTCAGATGTTGTTTTTGCTGACGAAAAAGGAAAAGACGGAATTATCCATATTTCTCCGTTTACTTGCATGCCGGAAATAATGTCACAAAATATTTTCCCTACAATGAGAGAAAACCATGAAATTCCGATTCTTACTCTTATTATGGATGAACAAACCGGAAAGGCCGGATACATAACAAGACTTGAAGCCTTTGTAGACCTTATGAGACGTAAAAAACGTGCAAAAGCAGGCAAAATTAAAACGAGAATTTAGTTTTGTTCAAAAAGGGCTTGAATAAATTCTTTAGAATCAAAGTCTTTTAAATCTTCCATTTTTTCACCGACACCTGCAAGTTTTACCGGCAAAGCAAGCTCTTTTGCAATTGCCAGTACTATTGCACCTTTGGCGGAACCATCCAATTTTGTTAAAGCTACGGCGGAGAGATTAACGCACTCTTTAAAGACTTTTGCTTGCTGAAGCCCGTTCTGGCCGGTGTTTGCATCAATAACAAGAATACTTTCCATTAACTCATCCGGCGCATTCTTATCTATTACACTTTTAATTTTCGATAATTCTTCCATCAAGTTAAATTTGTTCTGGAGCCTTCCTGCAGTATCGACTAAAACTACATTATAATTCTCATTTCGCGCTTTCTGAATGGCTTCATATACAACAGAAGCCGGATCTGCTTTGTCACGTCGTACAATATCTGCCCCCGAGCGTTTTGACCAAATATCAACCTGTTCTTCCGCTGCAGCTCTGAAAGTATCTCCCGCCGCAATCAAAACTTTTTTGCCTTCCTGTTTAAAACGATAAGCTAATTTTCCTATCAGCGTTGTTTTTCCGGCACCATTGACTCCGGTTATGAAATATATATTCAACCCTTCATTATTATAATTAAGTTTGCAGGAACCGGCAGAGTCAAGAGTAGTCATAAATTCATTCTGCAAAAATTCCTTTACTTCATAAGGTTTGATTTTGTTCTGTTTACGGAGTTTATCAACAAGTTGTGTGGCATAATCCACACCCAAATCTGCACTGATTAACAAATCCTCCATATCATCAAGAATAAAATCCGAAAATTCTTCTTCACCCGAAACTGCATCAACAACGTTTCCTACAAGCGCTTTTGCAGTTTTTGAAACGGTATTTTTTAATTTATCAAAAAAGTTAAACATCGCCGCACCTGTTGTTTTTTCAGTCATCTATAGACCTAATTGAACCGTCAGGCCAGTACTGTACTTGTTTGCCCCCGATAGATCTGATTGAACCGTCAGGCCAATGCTGTACTTGTTCGTCTCCGATAGACCTGATTGAACCGTCAGGCCAATACTGTACTTGCTCATCTCCGATAGATCTGATTGAACCGTCAGGCCAATGCTGTACTTGTTCGTCTCCGATAGATCTGATTGAACCGTCAGGCCAATGCTGTACTTGTTCATCTCCGATAGATCTGATTGAACCGTCAGGCCAATAATTTACATGTGCACTGTATACTGTCAGCCCGTTTAACAATAAAATTGTAAATAATACAACTATTTTTTTCATGCTTATTTTAACCCGTTTTCAACTATAACTTTTGCTAAAATTCCATTAACAAATGAGGAAGAATCTTCTGTAGAATATTTCTTTGCAAGTTCTACGGCTTCATCAACAACAACCTTTATCGGAGCATTTTTTATATAAAGAAGCTCGGTAATTGCAATTCTTAAAATATCTTTGTCAATTTTTACCAATCTTGATATATCCCAGCCATTGGAATATTTTTGAATTTCCGCATCAATTTCTTTATGATGCAACTTAAACTGCTCAGCAATTTCCACTGTATAATTTTTAACCTCAGATTGATTTTCAAGAGTTGCAAATTCCGCAATTTCCAATGCAAGTATTGCTTTTTCAGCAACATCAATCATCGTATCAACTTTACTAATCATTTCATCAGTCAAAGGAATTTTGACCGGTCTGTTTTTAGCACCCATAGGGCGTGACAAATTAGATTCATGCTCCGCTTCATACGTATCAAGCATGTCTTTAATATCAATCAGTGAACCGACTGTAAGTTTTAGTTCTTCCGATGCTGAATTCGAGAGGATTCTCACTGACTTCAGCATTATATCTTCAAAATCTTTTTTAGTATACTTTGTTATTTCTTTATCAAATTGGGAAAACAGTATCAGCGCCAATTCTCTTGCTGCACGTCTTGCTTGCATATTATTTATCTCCTAAGTTTATTACTTCTTTTGGGTTAATAATAGCATAAAAAGAGTTTCCGGTAAAATTTAATACCTTAGTTTGAGATTTTTTATAATTTCGGATAATTAATCTTTTTTGAAAAAATTATTAATATAATAATATGGAAATCCGAACTGTTCAAAAATTTTGTATAATTACCCCGCTGAGTCCGCGCTTGGATTTGAGAGAAACTGTAAGGCTGGAACAGGAAATAAACCGGCATGAGGGTTTAAATATAGGTATTGATTTAAGCTTTGCGGAAGATTGCACAATTGATTTTCTGGAAATGATAAAAGGTGCCGGGATTAGTCTTTTTAATATTCCTTCGGACATATTTTCGTTATTTATTATCATGAATTTTGATAAGATAATGAATCTTTATACCACTGAAGAAGATTTTATAACCAACCACCGCAGACTTTTAAACAGAAATTTTTGTCTGGTATAAATAGTCCAATCGGGCTATTTAGTATAGTAATTAATGTCTCAGGGTTGAAATTTTTCCTTTTTTATATTAATATATTTTTGACATAAGTCCTGTATAATTATTTATCCGAGCCGGAGTGCGGGGAAAAATGAGGATAGTCGCCTAACAAGTTTTTGGAGCATGGTAACAAAAAATTTAGGAAAGACGCTTTATTTGGAGCCAAACGAGAACAAAGTGAAACCGTAGTAAGGATTTTTACAATAGTGTACGGGATTCAATTTACAATATATAAGAGGATTTCAATGATTAGAAAAACAGTTTTAACAACTATTGCATTGCTGGCTTTGCTGTGCGCTAGGGTTCAAGCTGCTCCGACTCCCGAGAGTGTAATTAAGGAAACCATTGTCAAACATTCACTGGAAATGAATGTTGATCCGGCATTGGCTCTGAGTATTGCAAAAAAAGAATCAGGTTTTAAACACGAACTTAAAAGTCCTTACGGGGCCGTCGGCGTATTCCAATTATTGCCATCAACAGCCCACAAAATGGGTTTTAACCCTTATTACTTAAGCGAAAATATTAAAGCGGGGCTTACGTATTACAAAATGATGTATAAAATGTTTGGCTCTACAGAACTGGCACTGGCAGCGTACAATGCCGGCCCCGGTAATGTTAAGAAATTTGGCGGAACGATTCCTCCTTATAGTGAGACCAAAAGATTTGTTTCACAAATTATGCTGGAATACAACAGGCAAAAAACGAATCCGGATCCTGCCATAGCCAAAGTAACCCAAGCAAAAGCGCAAATGCCGGAAAAAGAAACAGAGGCGAAAAACCCTCCAAAAGAATTTGAACTTCCGAATTTGCGTGAAATACCGGAAGTTAAACACTCAGAACCGGTTATGGAAATTCTATAAAACCGGCAGCTCACACAGGAAAGGACTCCTTCGGGGGTTCTTTCTTCCTATATTAGATTTTTACCGGTGCAGATTCAAATATATCAATGAAACCAAATTTCTTTGTATCAAATATTCCTTTATCAGTTATCTTAAGTTCAGGAATAACAGGCAGCGACAGAAATCCCATTGTCATAAACGGGTCATTTAAAGTACAGCCGATTGACATGGCAGCTTTATTTAATTCTTCACATTTTTCAACTACGTAATTAAAGTCTCCGTCTGACATTAATCCGGCTATCGGAAGCGAGAGTTCTGATATTATTTCACCGTTATTTACTACAACTTTACCGCCGCGGCATTTAATCAAAGCAACTGCTGCCGTGTACATATCTTCATCATTTGTGCCGATTATAATCATGTTATGAGAATCGTGGGCAACAGTCGATGCAATAGCTCCGCATTTCAAATTGAAACCTTTTACAAAACCTTTGCCTATATTGCCGGTTGCTCTATGTCTTTCTATAACACATATTTTCAAAGTATCATTTTCTATGTTACTTACTGCATTTCCGTTAACTATATTAATTTCTGACTCTACTGCTTTAGTAATCAGCTGATGCGGAATAACTTCTATCGTTTTTACGGCGGCTTTTCCGTCTTTAATTCCTGCATTAATTTTAAAATCATCCGGCGTAATCCATCTCACATTAACGGAATTTCTCATCGAAATTTCTTCATTCTTGGGAACGGGTATTGTTATTTTTCCATCCTGAACAACAACTTGCCCGTCTTTGATTACGATATCAGGCTTAAAAGTTTTCAAATCCGGCAATATCAGCATATCAGCCTTATATCCCGGCGCAATGGCTCCTAGATTTTGCAATCCAAAGTATTCTGCAGTGTTCAAACTTGCAATTTGAATTGCCTTTATCGGATCAACTCCGGCTTCTACTGTACGTCTTACCATGCCGTTAATATGTTCGTTCAAATCCGCAGGGTGTCTGTCATCCGTAACAAATATACATTTTCTGGTATTGCAGGATTGAAGCACCGGAAGCAAAGCATTTAAATCTTTTGCCGCAGTACCCTCGCGCACCATAACATACATTCCGAGACGGAGCCTTTCTATAGCTTCTTCCGGGGTTGTACATTCGTGATCGGACTTTACACCGCCGGCAATATATGCACATAAATCTTTACCGGAAAGATAAGGCGCATGCCCGTCAATTCTTTTGCCTTTTGATTTTGCAAGTTCCAATTTAGCCATGACGTTTTTATCTAAGTTTAATACTCCCGGGAAATTCATCATTTCTGCAATACCCAAAACCCAGGACTTATCAATTAAAAGAGAAAGGTCATAACTATTCAGGTCAAAACCGGAAGTCTCAAAGGGTGTTGCCGGGACACAAGAGGGCAGCATAGTATACACATCTATAGGGAGATTTTTCACTGCTTCGTGCATAAAACTTATACCGTGAAGCCCCAAAACGTTCGAAATCTCGTGCGGGTCGATAATAACAGTTGTTGTACCGGCCGGAAGCACGACTTTGGCAAATTCATTCGGAAGCATCATAGTACTTTCAAGATGAACATGCCCATCTATAAATGATGGAGTTACGTAGGCCCCGTTTACGTCAATTTCCTTTTCACCATGGTAATCTTTACCTATTCCGGCAATTACTCCGTCCGTAATTGCGATATCACAAGGATGTATTTCTTCTGACAAAACGTTTACCAGTTTTGCGTTTTTTATTACTAAGTCCGCTTTTTCAAGACCTCTTGCTACATTTATTAAATTTGACATTTTCACCTATAAAATTAAATTTTTGCAATCAACGAATTTTGAAAGGTTTTCGGTTTTCAAAATTTCATCAATTTTATCTTTAAAGTTTTCCGCACCATCAGTTTTCATGCCTTTTGGCAAAAGTATATCTTTATTTGTTTTGGAATTTACGAATCCTTTATTGATTATTAAGAAATCCTTATATAACTCAAGAACTTTCATATCATCAGAATTAATCGTATAGTTAATGCCGAGAAAATATTTCATATCTTTCGGAAAAAGTTCAAGAAACCTTATCATAAAATCTGTTTCGGCGGTATTTTCCGCTTCATCGTATTTACTGCCGAGACATGAATTATTTAATATTTCCTGCTCCGGCAGGGTTTTAATATAAGCAGCCCATAAAAGGCATCCAATGTAAAACCCCAAATTATTATAAAAAAGTTCCAAAAACTTTTTATAATATTGTCTGAATTTCATTTTTCTTTGTGAAAGATTTTTAAATTTATTTATATCTAAATACAAATATTCGATAGTTCCTCTAAAAGCCAGTATAAACGGGGCAAATCCCGGATCAAATTCGACTCCTTTAGACACTGTTTTCATAAACATTTCCCTTTCAGTATTTATATTATATTAGCATAAAAGATTGGCGAGAGCACACACGTTTTTATTTCATACGTTTTTCATTAATTATCAAAACACTCAATATATATGAAGTTACAATTCCGATAAAAAGTGTTATTCCGATTGAGCTTACAAGTTTAAATCCCGTAAAGCCCAGGAGCATAAACGAAAAAGCGGTAGACGCCGCCGACATAAAGACCGCATCCTTTGAGCCTTCGCCGCAGTTGAGTCTGAAAATCGAATAATCAAGGCTGAAACCGGCAATCAGGAATAGTCCGAGAATATGAAAAAGATTCAGGCTTTCGCCAAACAACGACAGGATTCCGATCGTAAATAAAATCCCCAAAATCGGTGAAATACTTACTCTCAACGCGTTTTTAAATCCATACATAAAACTCAGGAGAACAAATAAAACCGAAAGAGTGCAAGGAAGAAGTAAAAGACAGTCAATCCTTCGTATTCTCATCATCTTAGAGATTTCATCAGCAGGATTCAGGCTCCCGTCTATATGTTCTTTTACTATAATATAAGACGCCCCGTTATCAAGATAAAACTCTGATTTCAGAGGGAATTTTTCTACGTCATAAACTTTTCCTTCCGCAGGCTCAAATTTTATCCCCGTTTTTGTCTCGTAGTTTTTCAAATCGTTTTTGTACAAATCCTTAACCAGTTTCAAATTCTCTTCCTGACGCTTTTTAGAAGAGACAAAATTACTCAGCCCGATTGAGTTTTTTAAATTGAGCGCTTCTTCTTTTTCCAAAATTTCATCCGTATTTTTACCTTTAACAATCAAAAATTCGGTATTTCCGGTATTAAAAGCTTCTTTGTACAAATTTTCAGCCTTCAGAAGATTTTCAGGCGGAGTGTAAAAACTCTTGATATTGTCGTTGAATTTTATATTGAAACTTCCAAGAATGATAACGGCTGCAACAATTGCAAGAATTGTTTTTTCAGGTATCGGGAATCTTTTAAAGGTATTAAAATCCTTAAACTCTCCAAACATAGGAAGAACAATCAAGACAAACGCATAAACTCCGATAAGTCCGAAAGCGGTAAAAATCCCGACCTGCCTTAAAACTTCTATATTAGAAAAATACAGAAACAAAAATGCGATAACAGTCGTAAGCATGGAAGAAGTCAGGCTGTTTTTAAAAACCTTGTTATCCTTTTTAAGAAAATAATGGAGCGAATAGTCCAAACTTATCCCGATAAGCGAGGTAGAAAAAACAAACGTGAGTACATGGAGTTTTTCAAAAACAAGCGAAGAGACCGAATATCCGAGCAAAAATCCGAACAGGATACTCAAACCTATCGGAATCAAAATTTTTATTGAGCGAAAATAGAATTTGCATAACAGAACAAGAGCCAGAGTCGAGATTATACAAATATAATTAATCTCGTTATTTGATTTTGTGCTGGCAAAATACGAATGAACCGGAGTTCCGGTGAGATAAACACTTTTCCCTTCCGCAGCGTTTATTAGGGTTTTAAGTTCTTTGTTATTCTGAACCTTGAAGTGCGAAACCGCATAATATTTTCCGCCGAACTCTCTCACGCTGTCGTCATATAATCCTGCATTAGAGAGGACAAAATCCGTCGCCAGAAGATAAGGGTCGCTAATCGGCGGCGCAATATAAATTCCCAAAGGATTATAAAGCCCCTCCAGCGCCTCTTTTTGGAGTTCGGAATATTTTTTTGTTTTTAAAAGTTCCCTCTTTTTTTCCGCCAAAAAGTTAGCCGGATAGTTTTTATAAACCTCCGCAACGTCCTGAAAATCTGTTTTCATCTGCGGAAAATCCGATTTTAACTCCTCAGCCTCAGCAGGACTTCCGCCCTCAAAAATTACATTTACGCTTTTTGAAGATATGTTTGCAAGCTTAACCAGATATTTTTCCGTCTGAGAATTCGGATTCACAAACGCACCCATCAAATCAACTTCAACAGGGTTTGCTCTTAGAAAGGCAAAAATAAAAAACAATATTGAAAATATTATAAATAAAACTCTTTTAATCATATAAACCAAATTGTTGTTTGTGTTTTATCACAGGCGAGAATAATAATTTTTGTAATCTTAGCCCCGTCTCCCGAAATCTCTATAGATTTTAAGTAATCAAATGCCTTAGATCCTGCTCTTGGAAGCAATGCCAGCGTCCAGACTTTCTCATTTCCTTCATAGAAAAATCGAAAATCTTTTTCAAGCTTTGCATAAGATTTGCTGGAAATAGCAGTAATTACATTATTTATCTGTCTGTAATCTCTTGAAGTGTAAGAAGTAGTACTCTGTATCGGATAATTTGTATAGAAGGTTACACCTTTATTTTTTTCAAAAGTAAAATCGCCCGAAGATTTCAAAACCATGCCGGACATGATTTTTTCCTGCTTAAATTTACACTTTGTACTCGCGAGCTCCGGAAGCTTTTTAGAAATCTCTTCCAGCTTCATTTCATGGTCAAAAACCGCAGCATTAGCAAGCGGCATAAATATAAGCAAAAATAAAAAAACAAAAAATTTATTCATACTATTTTTCTTCAAAATCCTCTATTGCCTTTTTCAATCTTTCAGGCGCTTCAAACAACGTCTCTCCGGTCTTTGTCGAAACAGCCATTTGCATTGTGTGAGCGGATAAAATCTTTTCTCCATCCTCGCTTACAATATCATATTTTATAATGATTGCAGGCTCAAGTTCCTTTAGAGTACAGCGGACTATTAAATTATCCTCAAATTTTGCAGATTTTATGAACTTGAAATCCATTTTTGCTATCGGGTACATCACGCCGTCAGCGTACATTTGCATATAATCATATCCTAGTTTGGCAAAAAAATCACACCTTGCCTGCTCCAAATACTTTACATAATTTCCATGCCAGACAATATTCATTGGATCAAGATCATAAAACGGCACTTTTATTTTCAATTCTGTTACTATTTTTTTCATAATTTATTCCTGCAAAAAGCTCTTTACCGGTAGTATTCCTGAGGAGAAAGTTTTTTCCTCGTTATAATACCTAAAACTGACTCCCGAATCCGTTTTCTTGAGCTCTAATTCTACAATTTCTAGCGGTTTAATAATGTTTGAAAACTTAACTCTTCTGATTTGTCCCTGAGAACAATCAATTCCAAACGCAAGCTTTGCAAACCAGTTTGCATAAAACAATTGCACAACTCCAGGCAAAATCGGCATGCCTTCAAAATGTCCCTTGAAAAAGTTACTGTTATTGATAAATGTCATTCTTAAATCCGCATATCCGTCCGTTATCTGTCGGGCAAGAATCAAAGGCAGAGATAAATTCAACCCAAACAACTCTTTTATTAAATCTTTATCAAATTTTCCCGTTTCTTTCCTCGGAATCTCATCAAAGAATTTCCAACGCTGCGGAATAATTTCAAACTTATCTGTTAATTGCGATTTTAGTTTTTTTACAAGCGTAAGTTTATCATTTTCCAGCAAAAACTTTTTTCCTTCATCATTCAAAACGCATAAAGAAGCAAGCTTTCTGTCAAATTCAAGACAATATGACTCGCTTACAAAATCCAGTTTATTAAGTTCTTCTTCCACATCAGATGACATAATCCGCTTTTCCTGAACCTTCAAAACACGCCCCCTGCGCTCCAGAAACTCAATCTCACCGTTATCATAAACCTTTATTCTATCCTCTAAAACAACAGGATTGCAGGAAGAATAATCCGAGTGAATCTTCGTATAATCTTCCGTGTTTTCGAGCACTTTCATACCTTTGAAAAGCTTCATTCTACCGTTTTTATAATCCTCTCTCCACGCAATACTTCCGCTCTCTGAACTTCCGTAAACTTCAATGACTCTTTCTGCAATACTTTTTGCAAACTCAAAAGTTATATCTTCTAACTTTGCCCCTGCTGTCATAATAATTTTCGGATTAATCTTAGGCAAATCACCATACTTTCTCATAGCTTCAAGAAAAGACGGAGTCGTTACCAGAACCGCATTTTCGACATTAATATCTTCAGGATAATTAACTCTCTTATACTGTATCTCTCCGCCGGTAAGTGCCGGATACAAAAGCTGAAAAGTGAATCCCCACCTATGATTTGGAGTTGTTGTAGATATAAACTTATAACTGCTATCCAAACCGAGCTGCTCTTTCATATCAACAATTTCTGCCTTCATATTTGAAAGATGCGCCTTTACAAACTTACCTTCTGAAACCGTTCCGCCGGTTCTGAAAGTAATTTCCCCTGTAGTTATAAAATTATTTAATAACTCCTCAAACTTATCCATGCTTCCTCATAAAATTTATTCTTACTATATATTCTATAATAAAAATTATTCCTACAAGAAGATAAGAAATAAATCCGTTATACAATGCCCATACTTTTTCTGACATAAAAACAGTACCTGCTGATACAAGAAAGTTTAAAAACGTAAACACAGCCCAGATATAAGTTAAATTTCTGGTATAGTTCATAACAGCTTCATTTGAATTGGGATCAGATGCCAGCGCAATTTTTTGTATAACAGTCCTCTCTTGAAAAAGAGAAGAAAAAAAGATAAAAAACAGACAAAAATTCATTACAGGCGGATAATATTTCAGCAAAACAAAGTCGGTAAAATGAAACAAACCAATAACGGCAAACATGCCGATAAACGGCGCCAAAGCCTTAATTATCCGCCGGATTTTACCCGAGAAGAGCATATACAGCTTCCACTACGTCATTAATCGTTTGAATCTTCTTAAACTCTGCAGGTGAAAGCTTTTTGTCGGTAAATTTCTGCATACGAACAGCTATATCAACCGCATCAATACTGTCCAGATCCAAATCCTGAAATAAATTTGCCTCCGGTTTAATATCATTTTCATCAATTTCCAGCTCTTCTGTCAGAATCTTTTTTAACTCGTCAAGAATCTGCTCTTTTGTGAACTTCTCAGCCATTGATTTTTGACTCCACAAATTCGCTCAAAGTATTTACGGAATAAAAATACTTTTTATTCACATCCTTATCTTCTTCCATAGAAATATTGTACTTGCGCTTAATTGCCATACCAAGTTCCAACGCGTCTATAGAATCAAGTCCGAGTCCTTCATTAAACAACGGCTCATCGTCTTTGATATCCTCAGGAGTTATTTCCTCAAGCGCCAGTGATTCAATTATTAATTTTTTTATATCTTCTTTTATACTCATACCGATATTATATCATAAACTATACAAATATTCTTCAAACAAAAAAATCTTTTTGGGCAGGTATGCCCAACCGACTAGCCGGCTTTCGGAGGTAAATTTTAAGGATAAAGTTAATGTCGGCTTGGTAAAGCCGACCTACTTGGTTGGAGTTAATTTTGGCAGCTCCATTGAATGAAAACGAATAATTTTACCCGCAGGATTGAAAAATCAATAAAATAAGTTATAATAACAATATCGGGGCGACAGCTGCAACTGCCATAACCTGTAAATGGCTAAAGTGACACTTATCTTAATTGATGGGTGTCATTTTTTATTAACTATACAATTCTTTCTCTATTTGTTTCGTAATCTTATGTTTTGCTGAAATTTCCGTATCTTCAGCGTAATCACTTATATTAATTTCCGGCATCTGCTCCAGTTCAAAGGTTACACACCTGTTGTTTACCGCGTAAAAAGGTTCATGAATATACAAAAAATCCCCGTCATTGGAAATTTTTACAGGTACAATGTTTTTTCCCGCATTCAGGGCTATTAAAGCCGCACCTTTTTTCATCTTCAAATGCTCATCCTTCCGATGTCTCCGCCCTGCCGGAAAGACGACGAAATTAAAACCCTTATCCAGCATCCGTTTTGAATCCGCTTTTAAAATATCGATATCAACATCGTTTGTGATAAAAATACTTTCGATAATATGTTTTAAAATAGGATTACGGGCCAGCGACTCTTTTACCACACAAGTTGTCCGCGGAATAAGCCCGATTAAAATTACAATATCAATAAAACTCGGATGTGTTGCTGCAATGACCTTATTTTCAATCTTTTCAAGATTTTTTATATCAAGCCTGAAAAGTCCAAATGCCATCATCAAATACAAAAAGAACTTCCAGACACCGTGAATAATATCCGAACATAATTCTTTATTGTTTTTAATAAACGGAAACAATAAAAAGTTAAGAACAATTGAGCCTGCACCAAATATTCCGAAACAAAACACCGCTATTATTGAACGAATATATTTCATAAAATTATTATACAATATAAATCTTAGCCGATTATGCATAAACGTTTACTGCAAAAAAAAAGCTGCCGTTTGGCAGCTAAGACACATATGTGTTTTCATGTTAAATAGAACTTTGTTTACAGAGCCAGAGTCTTGTATTCAAGGCTTTGCTCCGTTATGTCAACCGGCGTATTGTAATCGTACGGAATAAAGATACTTATTTCGCTCTTATAAGGCAGACACTCGAGACCGTAAGCATTTATAAATTTTTCATCCAGTTTGAGTTTATACCTTCCGGGCGCCAGACCTGAAATATAGAATTCGCCAGATGAATCGACCGTTGAATAATTAACTTCGTTTCCTTCTTCGTCAAGAAGCACAACAACAAAATCGGTTATTTTTAAATCTCTGGCAAAGTCGTCAAATATTCTGAGCTTTCCAGAGACCGAACCTACGGTACTTACAAGCGGAATTTCGAGTAATGTTGTTTGTCCGCCATCAATTTTAACTTTTTTGTTTATCATATCATTTGTCTGCGGAGCAACCGTAATCGGAAGCTTGTTCATATCAAGCGAAACCGTATAAATTCCCTGCGTTAAACTTGCGGAATAAGCTTTTCCGCGTTTGTTTGTATAATTTGTCTCACCTGTCCAGCTTGTAATAAGAGGAACGTCTTTTATCGGAACATCGACTTTCTTATCGAATTTGCCGTTTTTATTGACATCAACAAATGCGACAGCTTCGAAAATACCTTTGTCCATATCCTCCGTACCGACGGACTTCAAACCGTTATGGAAAACCTGAAACGCATCGTTGAATATAAAGTTAATTGAATGTCTGTTTGTTTGCGGCGTAAACATGTTATCAATAAAGAAGCCGCCGTTTTCCGAATACTGGTAAGCAACTGCAATTGTTTGTCCGGATTTTGCTCTGTACCCGAGGTTGACGTTAAAATCGTTTCCGCCCTGCCCGTGGTAGCGGAATCCGAAACCGAGCCCGAGTGTAAGTCTTTTCCAGGTCGGGAAAGTGTAACCGAAGCGGAACATGTTATATCCGTTTTTGTAAGAAGAGGTATTGTATCTTACAATGTTATGTCCGAGCGTAAATTTACCGTGATTTCCAGGAATCGGCACATCTAATTGCGCGTAATTATCCGCGTATTTTGAATGATAATTTCTCTCTATTGGAGTTTGAACGTCATATTGCGTATCGTATAAGCTTTCGCGGCGGCCGACCTGAATTTTTGCCCAACGTTTTATGTCACGGGAAGCATTTGCATCATAAAAATAGTTTTTGTTTCTGCCGAGTTCGTTTTCACCGCGTCTGTAGTAACTGTTAAATCTCAGACTTGCAACCTTAGGAATTTTAGTAGACGCATTGATTGAAGCTTCATCAAATTTAATTGTACCGCCTCTGTAACGGTGGTTCATATTGGAATAATATCTGCTGTAGCTTCCGCTTGCGTTTGTGGAATTAAAGCTGACCCCTCCGGAGACTTTTCCTCCCGTGCGGTCATTTTTGGAGGTTGAATCACTGCTTGCTATGTAAAAATCAGGCGACGTCTGGAAAAGTTCCAATCTTCCGAAGAAACGTTTCGGCTTAAATATGCCTTTTTCGTATTTTGAGAGGTCTTTTTCGTAATCTCCGGCGAGTTTTCCGATGTAGCCCGCGTGTGTATGTTCTTCTCTCACGTCGTGCGCCACGCTTGCACCTGCAGTTGCGCGGAGTTTAATATTTTTGTTTTTCGGATTAACCCATTCCAAACTGTTGAGGGAAGTTGCACCTTCAAGATAGTTTACACTCTTCTGCGTTCCGCTTACGAGCAGAGTATCGTTTGTCGGAACCCGGTAATAAAGGCTTGAACCGTTTTTTTCGTAAATTTTATCGCCTGTCCAGCGTGATTCAAAAGTCAAATTGTCTTTAACGCCGTACTGATAGTCAATACCTGCAGTAACCTTTTTGTTGTTGCCTCTGTAGATATTGCTTCCTTCTCTGAAAAATCTGTTCTGATAGCCCCATACACCGGCGTAGGCAGAACCTCTGTGTTCTTTTTCGAAAGGTCTGTCGCCGTACATTGAATATTTTTCTTCTTTTATGACTTCTACGGAGCCGTCCTCGTTAACCTCTTCGATTTTGAGAGTCCTGACAGGACTCGGAAGCTGTACGTCCTTTAATGTATAGTATCCGGCATAAGTGCTTAATAAAACCGGTTCGCCGTCGTTTACGGTAACTCTTACGAGACTTGTCGGTTTTACATATCCGTTAAGCTGATCCGGACGTTCTTTTTCGTAGTCATAACTCCAGATTTGCGCGCCGAAAATATTTGTACCGATAGAAGCGTCAACATCGCTTCTGCCTTTGACTTTACCTAACTCGTACCAGAGTTTTTCTTTACCGGTCTGCTTATCTTTGATACTGTTTTTGTACGCACCGGTTATACCGCCGAACATAAACGCGTCAGAGCGATAGTGGTATTCAGTGGCTTCAATGCGGTATTTTCCGTCAAGAATTTTACCGTTAATACTTGCCTGAGTGCTTCCGGAGAAGGTATCGTTCAGGGTACGGTAATTTGTTCCTCTGACGGTCAAACTGTCATTAATCAGGTTTGAGCGCAGACCGATTGTATTCAGTGTAATTAACCCCGGTTTTTTAGGAGCAACTACGTCCTGATAAGCTTTAGGGCTCTTGTCATCAGCTTGGTTTTCAGGTTTATGAAGCAGAGGAATATCTCTTTCAACTTGGGCGGTAAGGGTTAAGTCCTCGTAATTTCCGTTGATTTTTGCGCCAAAAATCTTTGATGCCGCATCAGGCGTAATATAAGCTTCGTTGAATACTCCATCCATAATTCCCTGCCGGAGAAAAACAGGTTTTTTATTTGAAATCGCGTAATCCTGAACAAAAACTCCGTTCTGATTAATTACACCCTCTTTACCGTCAAAAGTTTTAAATCCGATTTGTTTATCGACTCTGTTAGCGTTATAAGGAATGTTAAATATGTCGGCAAGCTGCTTAAACGGTATGAGAATTTCCGCATTGTCGGTAATTGCGATTTCTACGTCCTGATATGCTTTGTTATTGATATTAATATATGTAACCGTAGAGTCAACCGCAAATACCGGTAATGCGAGCAGCATGCCGGCAAATACAGCTATTAAATTTTTCTTTATTCTATTTAACATGTTGATGTTTTGGGTGTGAATAGGAGTTTTGTAAGTTGAAAATTGTTTTCCGTATTCCCTTTGAGTATTGTTCTGAATTTGGTGTCACTGCGAGAAAATCTTTGATTTTCGCGGCAGTCCGGTTTTATTCAGTTGTCATGTTTGTTTTGGATTGCTTCGTCGCATTCGCTCCTCGCAATGACGTTGAACCAGTTATGGTCAGGTAAAACCTGACCTACAATTCTAAACTGGTGGTTTTGCTTACAGATTCTATACATTTACCCCCGCAATGACGTTATTCTTGGAACCTCACTCTTATCTGCTTAGTCACTCAGTCACTCAGTCACTTAATCACTTAGTCACTTTACTATTCAATTATCATTACTTACTAACTGCAGAAAAAGTTACAACGGCCTGATATGCACCTGCCTGATCCTGCCCGACACTGTATGTTCCCGCAACAGGATTTTGTCCTACATTATGCGTTACGGTTCCTTCCGTTCCGCCGTTAACTTTTACTACATAACAATCCCCGTGTATCCCGTAATTGTTTTGAAATTCAATTGTCATCGGATTTGTAATTGCGGTTGTAACCGGATACGCAATTACGTTTTTGTTGTTGTTTCCGCCGGTCTTTGCATCCTCTATTGCGGCGGATGTTGGCATTGCAAGAGTATGCCCGAATAAAATAATTCCATTGTTACCATATCCTGATACTTCACCCCCCTCTGTCATAATTTTTGATGTAACTACAAAATCATAATCCTCGTCACTCCCGTTGGTTTGAATACTGAATACGGAGCTCAGCCCGTCATGTGCGCCTGTTTCCGGATTTACCGTCCCCGTTTCTTTTGATGAAGATAATTTTTCTATGGCGACTGCCGGCTGAACATCTGTTTGTAAGGATTGTTCAGCTTCCGCGTAGCCGTAAGCTTTTACCGCGCCCGTGAGTGCGGTTGTTATTAGTATTAATAATTTTAATGTTTGCTTATTGTTCATGGTTTGGTTATTTTAATTTCTTTTGGATTGCTTCGTCGCTGACGCTCCTCGCAATGACGCCAAACTGGTAGTTCTGCTTACAGATTAAATCCATTTACCCCCGAAATGACGCCGGACTTGTAGTCTAAATACCCTGTCAAATTATTTATCCCGTCACTGCGAGAAAATCTTTGATTTTCGTGGCAGTCCAGTTTATTCAGTTGTCAATTTTGTTCAAGATTGCTTCGGGATATTTTAACCGTTCCCTCGCAATGACGCTTTCCCCCCCTTCGACCTCCGGTCACTGTCTTGGATGTGCGCCGCGTTGTGTTTTTGCGGATGCTTTACCCCCCCGAAAGGGGGCAAATGCCCCGCTTACGGACCTGTTGTTGTTAATGTCAATGTTGCCTGATACGTTCCGTTTGTATCGTGAGTTGAGAACGTATTAGCTTCTGCAGTTGTTCCGATTGTGTAAACCGGATTGTATATACCGTTGCTGATTTGATAAGAAGCCGTATTATCAGAGAATGTTCCTGTTACATCCTGAGCGCCTGATGATGAATCCGGTGCAAATTTTGCAGAAGATGAAATCGCAAATGCTATTGCGTTAGCATTATCTGCAAAAGCTGTACCTGAACCGCTTGTAATATTTGTTACTGCAGCTTCTTCTGCCTGATGAGTTATATTTGTAAATACAAGTTTCATCTGTTGCTCATCTGTGCCATACAACGCGTTTACTTCACCGCTTCCGCTTGTAGGTGCCGTTCCTTTTAAATAAATCGTTCTGTCAGGCTGATTATTAATAACTTTGAATGTCGCATTCAATGTCGGAGACAGTTTTATTGTTGTATAAGAATCATCAAATGTTGCACTTGCCGTTTCTACAGAACCTGATTCTTTTGTAATATTAATAAATTCCGGCACCGTAATTTGAAGCTGTGAAGATGCATTATCTGTCGCAGCATACGCGGCAGAACCCAGCAGCATCAGCGCAAATGCCGCAGGAAGCAATTTTGTAAATTTCATTTTTTTCATAGGGTAAACCTTCCTTTCTTTTTTTTCTTTTACACGTTACCTGTTATATTTAAATTAGCTTCTTTTTTAATATTTTTGCGTTTGCCGTTTTCGTCAAAATACGAAACCACCATTCGCAGCGTATATTCACCGCTCTCTTTTATCTTATCTGTCTTGATTTTTTGTTTATCGATATAAAAATTGTTTTCGCCGACGGTCTTACCGCTTATTGTGTACTCGTCAACGAGTTTTTTGCCCTGAATAATTTGGACGCTTCCGGTATAGCGGACTTTGCTGTTACCTTTTGAGACAATTTTCATATCGGTATAAAGTCCGTCCTTGCCTTTCACAATATTGAAATACTCAATATCCGCTTCCTTTGTAACTTTACCTTTGTCCACATATACGGGAACCCCGACTCTTGTTTTGATAATCAGCTGGGCTCCGATTCCGGCTCTGCCTGTCGGAACAGACATTTCCTTCGGGTTAACATCCTCTATATAAAGCATTGTCCTGTTCTCACCGTCAGGAAGCTGATTAAGCCCCGCGATATTAATTCTGACTTTCTGATTCTTTCCCTGTGCCACGGTAAATTCAGACGGTACAAAACGGATTTTTTTCGATAAATCGTGAGGGTCGTTGGATTTTTCAACCATAACAACTTCACCTTTTTCGTTTATGGTAAAAAATTCCGGATAAACCTTAAACCTCATCGGCTGCGTGCTGTCGCCTTTGACCTCAATTGCCGTTGTTACATAATTGTTTTTGACCTTGTTTGCATTTATCTCAATTCTTGTCGGAGCAACACCGACTGACGCAAATGCAGACATTGCAATAAGCATTGCCAGTCCTGTTGCTAAAATTGTTTGTTTTAATTTTTTTACCATTTGTACCTCTTGTTTTTACCTTTTGAATTTACCCCGTCACTGCGGGAAAATCTTTGATTTTCGCGGCAGTCCGGTTTATTCAGTTGTCAAATTTGTTCAAGATTGCTTCGGGCTGTCTTGGCTATTCCCTATTTATGGATTGCTTCGTCGCTGACGCTCCTCGCAATGACGCCAAATTAATAATTTTACTTACAGGTTAAATCAATTTACCCCCGTAATGACGTTTCGGATGGCTTCGTCACTGCGAGGCTCGTTAGAGCCGTGGCAGTCCATTAATTAATTATTTCATTGTACAAATCTCTCCATTCTTTATTATTTTTTTCTATTAAATCTATTTTCTTTTGTCTGTTCCCTGCTTTTAATTGTTTTTCTATTTCTATCGCATTGTACATATCATCATATTTTTCAAAATATCCTAACTTATCTACACCATATTTTTTAGTAAAACCGTCTGCTAATTTATTTTTATGCTCATATATTCGCTTGACCAGATTCGATGTTACACCTACGTATAATGTTCCATTCTTTTTATTAAATAATATGTATACATAACCTTGTTTATTCATTTGTCAAATACTTTGAGATTACTCTGGAAGGTTTAGCCATTTTTTATGGATTGCTTCGTCGCTGACGCTCCTCGCAATGACAATCACATAATCACCACTTCTATCTGCTTAGTCACTTAATCACTTAATCACTTAATCACTACTCACTAATCTCAATCACCTCATTCGCTTTCCCTCAATATATACTTCACTCGGTTTTCGTAATTCCCCGCGGGAATAAATTTGCCGTCTTTACTCTCCAGAGAAAATTCTACTGACACAAACTCATTATTGGCGGGCGCTTTGCCTTTGGCAATAACAATATCTTTCCCCTGCTGAAGCAAAACTCTCTCCAGCAATCTTTCACCGACATTAGATGATGCCGCAACGGTTCTTACATAATAATCCCCGACTCCGTCGCCAAAATTATCCGCACTTATTACCAGCTCCCAATCACAATTGGAGTTGATATAAATCATCGGCGAAGTCTCGTTTGAAACTTTTTTCGCTTTATTAAACGCATCATCGGCGCTTACTACAATCCGCGGAACTTCATTAAACAGGCTGATTTCCTGAGTCGTCGGAACAATAAACTGCAGATTGAACATTGAAGTAACAGTTTGTCCCGTCTGAATCTCCGTTGCCTGTATTTCAAAATTTATACCGTAAACACCGGCCGGAACCATCCCGAAATCCCGAATCTTGGCGGTCATGTTCTTCCCGACTCCGCCCATCGTAAGATTCTCGAAAAGGTTGGAATACTCGTTATATCTCAAATACACGTCCTCTCTCGTATTATTGATATACAAGTTCTCCAATGGTATATTAACCTTTCCGTCCGCACTCCTTAAAGCGTCCTCCAGCGGTCTCACCGCTACATTATACACACCCCCGTCATCACTGTTAAGAATTAAATTGCGCTCAACACTCTGCGGCCGGACAATCGTATCGCCCTGATAATCCATGATTACCATGGCCGCTCCTGCCGGAAGGCAAAAAAACGCCCCCGCTAAAAGTATTGTTAACAATGTTTTTTTCATGAAAAAATACCCTGATTATGACACCATTACTACGATTGTACCAATTTGAATACAAAGTTCAACAAAATTCGGAACAAAATCGGCTATATAGAGTACAAATATAAGTGAAAATCATATTAATATATGACAAAATTAATGTTTTCTGATTCGGAACCAGTTTACAAATTTATTCACCAAATTATCTTTTGGAATATCTTCTTCTTTTAATTCCGTTTCAAAATCTATTTCATTAGGGTCTTTTTCTTCACTGCGTTCAAACATATCTTCATCTTCTTCGCCCTTACGTCTTTTTCCCTGACGAAAATACATACCGCCGCCGCCCATACCGCTGCCGTCCTTATATGCAGATTGCGCTTTATTAATAGGGTTGATATTACTAAAATCGAAAGACATAATTCTGTCCAAAATTATACATTGCATGTTTATTATAAACTATTTTTGAAAAATTACCAGAGGAATAAGAATTAATAATACATCCGGAGTACTGAAATCCAAAATTTAATATGTTATAATAAGTTTAATGAGAGGTCTAAGTATGAAAAAATTCTGCACTCTTATTTTGTGTGTTTCTATTACTGCAATCATTACTTCTGCTTGTAGTATCCAGAAACAATCAGGCTCAATAATTAAATCAAAAAGGCGTTTCGCACAATATGTCGAACCTGAAAGCAGCGCAAATAAAGGTGTTATTGACTTGTCAGAAGGGCCAAAACAAAGATATGATGCTTATTTTGGGCCAAAAGCTTTAAATTTTGACATTAAAATAGAAGATCCTTATTAATAAAATTATGGATGATATAAAAAACAGAAAATATGTCGGACGACTTATTTATGCCGTACTTACCGAAAGAAAAAAAGTAAGAGAAGCTATTATGCTTTTTCCTGAAAGTTCCGACAAAAGTATTGAATGCGCCTATCACGCTCTTATTCATCTTGAAGCTGATGAAGATTTAAGGTATAAAAGTTACGAATACAGAGAAGAGCAGGATGACTACCTTGAATTTATTGCAGAAACACTTTCGCAGGGTAAAAGTTTGCCAAGAAATATAATAGCTGATTATGAACCTTATTATAAAGGTATTGCGCACAAATGGGAAAGTACGTCAAAAGGATTCTGGAAAGAATTTCTGAGGTTTATTAACATTTAATCATATTAACTATTCAACAGAAGCTAATAAAGTATTTATTTCAGAAATCAAATCTTCGTTTGTCGTTTTAACCGCATTAACAAGCGCTTTCTTTAAAAGAGATTTAGCCTTATTCGGACTCTTAAATTCAATCATGATTTCTGCCGCAGCTTTATAATTCCTGGCTATTTCTTCTTTTGAATTTGAAAGTTCGTAATTTTTAACCGCTTCTGCATAATATTTTAAAGCTTTATCATTTTTTCTGAACTGAACAAAAGCATCGGCAGTATTACTGAGAACATAACCTTTCATAGAATTATCCGCGGTTTGCTCAATCAGTTTTCTCGCTACATCGTAATAATCAAAAGCGCCTTCATCATATCTGTCAGTAAATATATTGGCCATTCTTGTAAGAGAATCTGATTGTCCTATTAAATCATCTGATTTTCCGGCGTATGAAATAGATGTCATATAGTGATTTAAGGCCGGCACTACTTCATTAATATCATCATAAATTTGAGCCATAGAAAAATGTGCTCTTGATTTAACATTAACATCGGTTGTATATTGTAATGATTTGTTATAACTGTTTAGAGCTTGGACAAAGTGGTCATTATCGTCATAAATCTTTCCGATTTCCAGACAAATCCTTGACTGAGTTTCATTATCCTTAAGTTCTTGCGCGCGATTGAACGCTTCTTTAAACATTTGCATTGCCCTTTGCGGATTGTTGGAAAATGCTTGTTTTTTAGCCTCCACAAACAAGGATTTTAACTTTGTATCCTGCGGAATAATTGTTATATTAGGTTTTTTCGAAATGGTTTGACGAGCCTGAATAAACTCTTCTTCAAGTGTTAATTCTTCCGGCTGTATTTCTACAACTTCAGCATTATTTTCTTCGTATGATAAAGTTTTTTCAGCCGGAATTTCCTCTTGTACCGGTTTTACTTCCTCTTTCGGCTGTGCAGCCGGCTTAGCTTCTTCTTTTCTGTTTTCTGGGAATTTTACCAAAAAATTCGGATTAACTTCTGACTCATCATAACTGTAATTTATTTTTTGTAAAAATAATGCATCAAGCCAATTTTGGACAACTTTTGAATCTTTATTCAATGTATCTGATATATATCTGTCCAGCATTGAAGCAGCAATTTTAAGGTTACTCTGTATAAGATTAACCTGCGGATTAGCTTCCCGCACCTGTTGTTCAACTATTTGTAAATAATGGTTGACTTGTTCTTCTATTTCCGGCGGTGTTGCTATTGCTTTGATAGTATTACGAAAATCTTTAAGTATTTGGGCTATATTAACCTTATTACTTCTCAGCGGCTGCTGCGGCTGCTGTGCCGGCATCGGCGCAGGCCCGGAAACTTGATTGCCTATAGGCTGATAGCCTGCTTGTGCAGCTTGATATTGCATCGGATTTATTTGATGCGGGCTATAGCGAATCGGAGGAGGAGTCTGAACCTGATATGTCTGTCTTTGCGGGTATCCGGAAGGATAAGCATTACTTGCGGAAGAATATACCGCTGCACGGGGCGGTACACTTTGACTCTGCTGCATATCTTCAGCACGGCCGCGAGCTACTGTACGCTGATTTTGCTGATGCTGATCCTGCGCACCGCCATTATGTCCATCCTTGTCGGTGCTTTCTTTCCCTGCTGCATTATAATTGCCGGTCTCCCTCTGTGGATAAGGGCGAGGGCGTACTGTATTCATTGTATTAAACAATATCAACCGTCCTTCCTTTTATGATTATCGGATATTATCAGGTATTCTTGACATTTTCATATAAATATCATTCATATGTATGATATTTATATAATGGGGGTTTCCGAAAAGTCATGTTTAAGTTTTAAAATTATTACTCTTTTACGGCACCTTCCGTCGGATTATCTATAAGATATTTTTTCCCGAAGAGAAAAACTAAAATAACCGGAATTGCACAAATACAAGAACAGGCCATCAATTCTCCCCAAAGTGTAATTTCTCGGAAAGAACTTTTGAAAATTGTCAGTCCGACTGCTAAAGTTCTCATACTTTCGGTATTGGTAACAATAAGCGGCCACATAAAACTGTTCCATGTTGTTACAAAAGTAAAAATACTTAAAGTTGCAATTGCAGGCAAAGCACAAGGAAGTGCAATTTTACAAAATGTCTGAAAACTATTACACCCATCCAGCCTGGAAGCTTCCTCCAAATCCTTTGAAAATTCTAAAAAATATTGTCTCATCATAAATACGCCAAAACCGCCGAAAATTCCCGGTACTATTAATGCCTGATAAGTATTTATCCATCCGAGTTTACTCATAATAAAGAATAACGGCACTATATTGACCTGAGGAGGAACCATCATCGTTAGTACAATTATAAAAAACAAAAAATCCCGGCCTTTAAATTCCAATCTCGCAAAACCGTAGCCGGCAAGAGAAGAAATTATTACCTGAAAAATAGTTGTTATAAGAGCCGCTATAAGACTATTTAAAAAATATCTCAATACAGGAATAGATGAAAATACGTTTTTGTATGCAATTAAAGAAAGATTGATATTTTTATAATCGGTAAAAATATTTTCATTTCCGCTTAATGAAATTAAAAACATGGCAAAAAACGGAATAACCATAGATAATCCGATAAGTATTAAAATGGCATGCAAAAAAAATTTTTTCATACTTTTATTTTAGTATAAACCTGTTTTTATGCTTAGATATTTAATATGAAAACACCTGTTTCAATAAATAAAATTCTTGAATCTTCAACACTTTCAGCCGGGATTTTTATAGCAAGCGGCTGTTATAAAACTTACAAAGATTATAAAACGGCAAGTCCGGAATATAAAGATCGTTTTTTGGTAAAAGACTGTGTAATTTTGTCAGGAGCCGCATTAGGTATGTTTGTCAATCAAGCTGCTTCTAATAAAATTATGAAGTCAAAAATATATAACAGAGCAATCAACGACATTTCAAAAAAAGTTAATATTTCCGGCATAAAAAACGGCATAAAAACATCTTTGCAATATACAACAGAAATAGTTCGGGAATTATCAGCCGGATTTATGTCAACTGCAGCCGGTATTATCGGGGCACTAAGTGCGGATTATTTGCTCTCAAAAACTTCCTTTGAACAACCTAAACACATACCTTATGAGCCGGAAAAAGATAAAATTTCAACATACATTGAAGATAATCTTGCAAAATTTACGGATGAAAACACAAGAAATGTCCTATATACAAGTGTTTCGGATTTACCGAAAATTAAAATTCTGACATCGGGAACAATTGGTGCAGACGCAATAAACATTGCTCAGCATAAAGAACTTGATAAAAAATTACAAAATACAACAGAGTATCTTGTTAATGACACACTGGTGCCTTTGATATTTCTGTCCGCATCAAGTACACTTACCAAACATTTGAAAGCCAAACTCCGAGTTCCGATTATTTTTCTTTCATTATTCTGCGGAACTCTGACTACACAAAAAATTCTGGATAAATTGAATAATTAATTATGTAAATTTTTCTAAAAATCGTATATACTTTTGTTGCACAATGCAAAACATATGCTAAAATCATGCTTAAGATATGAATATTTGCAGTATAAATACAATTAATTTTGGTGCCAAAATTCAATTTGACAACAATATACCGGAAAGAAAACAAAGCTTGCCGCAAAAAGGAAGAACATTCTGCCGCAAAACATATACTGCAGCACGACGTATATTCATAGTACCGATATTTTTTTCTGCAATATTATCAAAGGTTACAAAGGTAAGGAAAAGTATAAAACTACCATCCTAAATGGAAGAAAGGAAAAAGGGAAAGATGAAAATTAACGCTATTGGTGTAACAACATTCGGTAACAAGCAGCAAGTTATTAAGAAAGCCGCAGCAGGTTTTATGGCGGCAGCAGGAGCAGGTCTGGCTGCAGATACTTTTGTAAAAGGAATTTCAAAACCTGATAAATCAGTTGACAATGAACTTCTTATCGGTAATGACGAAGGTTGGAATCCGGTTGATCCTTGCTGTGATGCTGCGCTTGGAACTCCAAAAGAACAACGTGAAGATTCCGGTTGTGATTGCTAATTAAGATGATTTTACCGGTTTCTGTTACTGAAAATAAAAATTATGCGAGAGGGCTGAACTTTAAGAGTTCCGCCCTTTTGTCTGGTCAAACGCCGGCTTATAAAAAGCTTAGCGTTGATTCTGCCGAGTATATTAAATACATTTATCAAAAAGTTAAAAAAGTTTGTAATCAAGTGGTAGAAATTAACGTGGAATCCGGAAAGCTCCAAAACATTGTACGCTCCAATGAACCGCATATTTTTATTATGAATCATACGAGCGATCAGGTAAAAGACATTAATGCCGCAAAATTTTTTAATACTCTCCTGTACAGAGAATATCTCTATCAATCCAAAGGCGACATCTGCCCCAGAAGCAGGATTTTGGCCAATAGCGGTGTGATTCAAAGAACAAAAGACAACGGGGAAGAATTAAAATGGATGGGTGCCGTTCCGATAAATGCCGGCATTGGCGATAAAGGCAAAAAAAATGAGAATGCCGTTGTTATAAAAAAACTTACACAGGAATTAATTGACGGCAAAATTAATTTATTTATTTTTCCTGAAGGTGCACTTGCATCACTGGTATTTTTGCCGCTTAAATTCAAATTCCAACCGGGAGTTTCCGCTATTATAAAAAGAATATTGGAAGAAAAGGAGCATATGAAAGTCATTCCGCTCGGGTTTGCACATAACAAAAGAGAAAGTGCCATACATATGGGAAACGAAATTGTGTTTTCCAAAACAAACGGGCAGTATTATGCAACAAGAGGGAATGCGGATTCAAAATATTTTGACAAAAAATTATCAGAATTTTATGGTAATAATGACCAAATTGCTATTACTGAAAACGGGGAAAATATCGGCGTAAATAGAATTGTACCGTTTATTTCCGGAATTTTAATGAAAAATATGGAATGCTGCGGCAAGGAAGCAAAATTTGATTTAAAACACAGCAAAGGGGAGATTTTTAAACTATGAAAATCAGCCCTAAACTAGTAGCGTTAAAATACAAATATGTTTACAATTCTCTTTTGTATTTAAACAAAAATAATACAAAAACCAGAAAATATCAGGAAGAAGGACTTAAATTGCTTGAAGGAAGGGTTGAAAAGCTGCCTGAGCAAATAGCATTCCGCCCCAAATTTATTACACAATCCAGTTGTGTAAAAATTTTTGACAAATTGTATCTCTTTATTTCCAAAGCCAATCTAAAAAAGCCGGAAAGTGAAAAATTTGACACATTGTTTCATGAAATCGGGCACTGGCTGCATTTTCAGCAAATGCCGGCTGTAAGTGAATGCAAAAAAATCTGGGAAAATGCCAATATTGAAAAAATAGAAAAAGAAGTTTCAAAACGTGCAATCGCCAAAAATGACGGCAGAGAATTTGTTGCAGAAGTTTTTAAAGGACTTATAAAAGGCAAACAATATGATACAGAAATTATGAATCTTTATCATTCCTTAAACGGTCCGAGAGTAAAACCTAAATAGTTAAACTTCTCCAAAAGGGGTTAATTTGTAACCGACATTTGTAACGGTGTGCAAATATCTTGGTTTTTTAGGGTCAGGTTCTATTTTATTTCTTAAAGCCCCGACATGAACTCTCAGCATCCTTACATCCTCGTCGCTGCTGTAGCCCCAAACTTCTTCAAGCAGTGTTGCCAGAGTTACAGGTTTATTGAAATGCTGCATTAAACAGTATAAAATCTCAAATTCAGTAGGTGTAAGTTTCATTTTTTTATTCAGAACAACGGTCTCTAAAGTATCCGGTAAGATTTCAATCTCACCGGCTTCAAGAATTTCATTTGACATCAAATTCTCTTCTTGCGGTTGATTTCGTCTCAAAAGAACGCGTATTCTCAGAAGAACTTCCTGAATATCAAACGGCTTAACCAAGTAATCATCAGCACCGCTGTCAAATCCGCTGGTTTTATCTCCAATTGTACCTTTGGCAGTAAGCATCAATATCGGAACGTTTATTTTTGCCTGACGAATATTTTTGCAAACATCAAAACCGTTCATCTTTGGCATCATTACATCCAAAAGAATTATATCATACTTGTTGTTAAGTGCTTTGTTAAGTCCTTCCATACCATCTGAAGCAGTATCAACAAAATAACCGCTTGATGATATATCAAACTCCAATAAGTCCCGAATTTCAGGGTCATCATCTACTATTAATATTCTTTTTTTCTCAACCATTTTTTACCTTATTTCCCGGGAATACTTGTGTAACGCTGCCTGATAAAGATTATTATACTATTCTAAATCCTATTTTTCAATCAGTTATTGTTGAGTATGCATAACCGACAAACTATTTTTGTTTCGCTTCACCCTTCACCCCTCACGACTAATACTCCTGTCACTACGAGAAAATCTTTTTTAACTTTGACTTGTCGGGTGACATAGATTATCACTCCACGTTTGTTTTGTTCTTCTCCGTAACCCTCTGCTGACTTTACTACAAGGTGGTTGCACCGGGCGCTTTTTAAGTTATTGTCTATCACCCACCCCAACCCTCCCTCATGCAGGGAGGGAGAGCTGCAAGCATGGTAAATTCC
>CALUVJ010000013.1 GCA_944324195.1 Candidatus Gastranaerophilales bacterium | reverse complement strand
TATCTCGGCTTATGCTTTTTGATTAAATGAGATTCAAGAATAAGAGCTTCGACTTCCGAATCCGTTATTATGTATTCGAGTTTTTCAATTTGGGATACAAGAACATTCGTTTTAACGCTGTCGTGCTGCTTATGGAAATAGCTGTAAACACGGCGTTTAAGATTTTTAGCCTTCCCGACATAAATAATCTCACCGTCCTTATCGTAATAAATATAGCAGCCGGGTTGATCCGGCACAAGCCTTATTGTCTCTTTTAAAGTCTCATTCATAAGAATATTATACAACATAGAACAGATATCTACGAGCAGGTTGTTTTATTGATTCATTCGGCATTTTTTTGATAAAATAAATAAAGGACGGAGGGAGAATTGAATGGAATTAATTAACATAATTTTAGCACATCTTGTAAATTTTATTGAACAGGTAATAACTCATATGGGGCCTTTAGGTATAAGCTTGCTGATGGCGATAGAATCCTGCAATATACCTCTTCCAAGTGAAGCAATATTACCTTTTGCCGGTTATATCGTAAGTAAAGGAGAAATGAATTTCCACATTGCGGCCTGGGCCGGAGCTTTCGGGTGTGTATTAGGTTCAATACCGTCATATTATCTCGGGTACTTTGGAGGACGTAAGTTTATTGAAAAATACGGAAAATACTTTTTAATTTCACGCAAAGACCTCGATGATGCGGACAAATGGGTAGAAAAATACGGAGACTGGGCCTTCTTTATTTGCCGAATGCTTCCTGTCATAAGAACTTTTATCTCACTTCCGGCCGGAATTCTCAAAGCAAAAAAAAGAATATTTTTTACTCTGACTTTTCTTGGTTCTCTTGTCTGGAGTTATCTTCTTGTATATGTAGGTGTAAAGTTCGGACAAAATATGGAAATGTTCAAACATCTCTGGCATAAATTTGATATTCTGATTGTAGTAATATTCGGAATCCTTGGAGTTTTATACATTTACAAACACTTTAAACATTTAAAAGATTCCTAAGCTTTTCATTTTTCATAAATGTAAAAAGGGGCATAAGCCCCTTTTTTTTAGATTAATTTCTCTTTCTCTTCTTCTCTATCTTCATGTTTTTCTATCATCTTTTCCAATTCGTCAGGCATTACCGTATTCCGGGCAAGTCCTTCTTTTTGGAGTCCTTTCTTCAATAAATTAACTTCTTTGTCCTTTAGTTCTTTGTCTGCAGCGACAATATCTCTATCATGGTATATTCCCGCTAAACGAATGGCATTTTCAGACGGAGAACTGATTTCATTCTGTTTTTCCTGTACTTTATAACTCGGCCAATCTTCTCTCAGTTTTTTTATAGTTGTATATTCTCCGCCTGCTTCAAGTCTCTTATCAACTTCTTTTTCTAAGACGGTTTGTACATATTCTTTTTGAGATTTGAACCTGCAAGGAATTACAATATCTTCCCCGATAACTTCTTCCGGGTCACGTTTTTCATATTTTTTAAATAAATCGGCAGCAGCCTGCAAATGTCCTAATTCAATATCAAGGAACAGCTCCCAAGTTTTTTTAATTCTTTCATCAACTTCATCCTCCATACAAGTATAATAGTTGCAAACCTCTGTAAACTCGTGAATAAGAAGTTTTTCCCACATACTTTCCGAAGGGTCAATCAAAGATTCATACATTGTAACATGTTCTTCCTCAACGTCTTTAATTTCAGCATAAGTTTCTCTTAAAACATGGTCCCCGTACATAAAGCCGTGCTCAGCATAATAATTATGCGTCTGCTGCTCGCCCGATAAAAGGGTCAAAATATTAACCTTTGTCTGCGGATGTGCTGTTTTTTTGTCATAATGTTTTCTAATTCTTATACCGTTGCAATTATGATGATGCTGGGTAGGGCGTCCTACAATAACATCAGTCTGCCCTTGTACAATACTGTCAGGTTCAATTCCTTCTGTCATATACGCAAATTGACTGTACCTGTACAAATGGTCAAAATCTTCAAGAAGTCCGAAATCAAAAGTTTCCTTAACGTACGGATCCGGCTCATTTTGCGCCATCCAGGCAGTTAAATCAACTGCCACCTGCTCATACCCGAGAGTAGTTTCCAAAACAGATTGATCAGCCGGTCCCATCCAATTTGCAGTAGCTTGCTGAGAATCTTCTATTCTGCTTATCATAGCTATAAGCTCTTTTTCATTATTATCCGGCACAAACCGGTTTAACTGATGTTTAAACCCCCAGGCTTCTACTTCTATACCGTTCATTAAAATTTGTCTTGTTCTCGTGTAGCAATTAACCTCTGTTTTATTATAAGGTTTACCTACAATTTGGTGCCAATTTCTTACTTGTTTTTCTATTGATATACCTTTTTCTTTTAATGGTTTAAAACTCATTATATCCCCTTTCTGCAGAATATTTCCGCAAAAAAACTATAATATAAAGAGTTAAAAATTGTATCAACCGCTAAAGCAATAAACAAAAGTATAAGAACGGTACAACAAGACAATTATCAAATTTTATATAGACATTGATGTAATATCTGTATATGCAGAAACAAGTCTGTTCCTTACCTGGATTGCCATTTGCATGCTTAATGTTGCTTTTTCTGCGGCAATCATAGCTTCGTGAATACTTGTTGAACCACCCATTGCTAAGTCCTCTTGCAGCCTGTCTGCAGCTATCCTGTTATTGTTAACTGCATTTAAACTGTCAGAAAGCCCCGCACCAATTTTTGAAGCGAAATTTCCTAACCCGGCCGGATCATTTTTGTCCTTTACCGGATAATTTTTTGCAGCAGACTCAAGAATTTCGTCAAACGAAGTTTTGTCAATCTCAAAAGAAGCATTACCCTGCAAAAATTTATTGTAATCATCAATTGCATTCAAGTTATAATTGGTATTATAAGCACTTATTCCCGTAGTAAATTCCATTTTTTATCCCCTCTTCCCGAACTAACACATACGCTCCGTTAAATATTCATGGCAGACTGCATCATCGTTGTAACGTTTTGTGCTACGGTAGCATTAGCTTCATAAGCGCGTGAAGCTGATATCATACCAACCATTTCTTCTACAAGACTTATATTTGGCAAATCCACATACCCCTCCTCATCAGCATCAGGATGGGAAGGATCATATACTGTTTTTACTCCGTTTTCAGCTTCATAAATTTCATCTACCCTGACTCCGCCGGTTACTACGCCATTATTAAGTGCAACATTCGCATTAATCAGCATATTTCCGGTTTTTGGATCAAACTGTGCGTCCGGATTATTTGAAGAAAAATTTGAATACCCTCTATTTACAGTATCCTCATAAATTGTTCTAAAAGATACATCTTTTTTTACATAAACCCCTTTTGCTCCGTCAGGTTGACGCGTTGTATTAATATTTGCAATATTACTTGCAATAGTATCCATTTTTATTCTTTGAGCCGTCATTCCGGAACCGGCTATATCAAATATATTAAAACTCATCTAAACCTCCTCCCGGTTTAAATTATTGACCTCGTATAACTTCCGAAAGATGTGAGAAGTGGTTTCTTTCAAGATTAGACAACACAAGATACCTTGTACCTGTTTTAGATAAATCCATCATCTCACGCTCTAATTCCACATTATTACCCTTAGCATCAGAACCGCTATATAAATCTGTTACTACCTGAGGTCTGAATTGTTCCATTGTATTAGACTGTAAATACGCTTTTTCTTGCTGTGTCGGTATGCGATACGTATGAATCTCGCCGGTAAACACATCTGTCATCGGCGGCTTATATTCAATACTGTTTTGCCCTTTTATATAATCCTTTAAATCCTCTTTTTCAATAATTTCAGCCAACTGACTTTCAAAAGCAACTTCTTTTCTCTGAAAATCCGGAGTCATGACATTTGCTATATTGGAAGCAATTGCATGCTGCCTGTCCATAAGTCCGTCCATTCCGAGTTTTGTTATTTCTATTGTTCTGTTAGTGATTAAATCCATAAATTACATCCTTTTTCGCCGTTACGGCTTGTTGTGAAAAGATTTTTAATTTATAAGTCCCATTTTTATAATAAATTCCGTATAATCATCCCCTGTATGTTCAAGCTTTAATTGGCCCAACATTTTTTCAATTGTATTTTTACAAATATAAAGCCCTAAACCCGAACCGTTCCTTTTTGTTGAAAAACCCTTTTCGAAAATTTTTTCAGGTTCATTAATTTTCCCGGCATTATTAATTACCCTGATTACCGCAAATTCTCCCCTTTTTTCTGTTTTTAATTTAACATACTTACCATTTTTACTGTTTTCTTCATCCGTATCATCAGTCTCAAAAGCTTCTGACGCATTTTTAACTAAATTTATCAGCACCGAAATCAAACCATCTTCATCCGTTAAGATTTTCAAATTACTTTTACTTTCGACCTTATACTCAATATTTTTGCACTCAAAGTAAACCTTAGTCAAATTTTCAACAGCAGTTATAATATCCTTAAGGTTACACTGTTTTAACTCTCCGGTCTGTGACGATTTAAGAGATATTAAATTATTACCTGCCATTTTCACTGCACGGGAAATACAATTTACACTATTTAAAATAGTTGTATCTGATATTTTATTTTTCTCGCAATATTTTCTGATAATTTCACTGTACAAATCACATATTGAAAGCTGATTCTTCACCTCATGTGCCGCTTCTCTCACATCAGCAGTATATTCTGCCGGCTTTGCCTGATATTCCGCAAAACCTAACACCGCATCTTTTACAGCTTCATCCATATTCTCCGTCAAACGCCTTATTGAAGTATTCAATAATATATTATCACGTCTGTCAGGATGGAATTTCTCCTGATATTTTTTTATATCAATGATGGAATTTCTATTTATTATATCCAGAGCTTCATCCTGCAATTTTGAATTTAATATAGAATAATACCTCACATAGTTTTTACTATCCGTTTTATTATCCCAAAGAATTATTGCTACAAAACGATGTGTCATAACACAAATAAATTCTGTGTCTGCCCAAACTCTCTCCCTTAAGTTTTCGCTTTCATCTGAAAAATCATAAGCTTCAATCTCAGAGTATTCAAGCCGTTTAAGCAATCCCATAAGCCCGGAATTATTTATTATTCGGTAAAGCACCACTCCGGCTTCCGGCTTATCAAGTAACGGCTCTAAAACTGCACGAACAGCGCACCTCAAAGTCTGCCGGGTAATTGGCCTGTTCTCCTGAGAATTTATAAGTTCTCTCAAATAATTTTGCTGTCGTACAATTTTTTTCACTTACAATACCTATACCGCAATTTTCACTCTCTTTGTTAAGAAACCGTTATTAATTGCATACAATACTGCCTGAGTTCTGTCGTTCACCTGAAGTTTTTGGAAAATGTTATTCACATGCGTTTTCACAGTAGTTTCAGATATAAACAATTTATTTGCAACACCTTTATAAGTAATACCCTGTGTTAATAATTCAAGTACTTCGACTTCCCTCTGAGTCAAATAATCCAGCAAATTTTCTTCTTCACTGCCGGTTTCTTTTGCTGCAGTTTCTTCTCTGAATGTTTGTTGGAAATACTCAAAAAATCTTGACGACAAAGCCAAAGGCAAATAAATTTTTCCGTTTAATACCTCTTCAATAGCATAAATTAACTGAGCAGATGCCATTGTTTTCAGGACATAACCGCGTGCCCCTATCTTCATTGCTCTAAAAATCAAATCTGCATCATCATAACCGGATAATGCTAAAATTTTAGTATCTACATCCAATTTGGAGATTTCAAGTATACCCTGCAAACCGTCGCGTTCAGGCATATTCATATCAAGAAGAACAACATCCGGTTGGTATTTTTTTATTAAATTTAATCCTACCGAAACATTAGTAGCAATTCCAACAACGTCAAATGTTCCTTCCAAGTTCAATAATTCGCGAATCCCTGCTAAGTGCTCATAATTATCATCAATTAATAACACTTTTGATTTCTTTTTAAACTCTCGTCTCATACTCTCTCTTCTCCCTATTATTAAATTAAACTGTCTTTTCTTATTTAACCGTTAAGTAAAACATCCTACAAAAGGTTCTACCTTAACTCAAATCTCATCCTATTACACTATTTATATTACCTCTTTACAGAGGATATTTTCATCAATATAATGATTAATTTTACTGCATTTAAGGTAGATTAAAAGATATAGACCATCTGGTTTATATAACACCTATAACACAGTATTTGCCTGTATTGTGCAAATATTAATCATACTCAAACTAAGATGATTAGTGTAGTTAATATGAATGAAATTCTGAAATTGAAGATAGTACAAAGAGAGTAGATTATAATACATAAAATATCACTAAAAGACAAAAAAAGAGAGCCCTGAAGGCTCTCTTTTTATAAAAACTTATAAAATTAGTTTTCAAATGCCCATCTTGCAGCAGCACCGTTTGGAACAGCATAACCGGCTCTTAATCTTACACCGAATTGGTCTTTGATTACACGGTTAGACTTAACTGAACAATCTGAATCAGCATCGTTTTGTGCTGCACTGTTCAACATACCGGCTTGACCGGAGCAGTTTGATAACAAGTTTGGACCTTTTGCACCATTAGTATCATAAAGAGCTTTAATACCATATACTAAACCGTCTGTTTGTAAAGCATTTACTGAGGCATTAGTTACTAATGTGTTATCATCGTTAGGGAATGCCAAAGCAGAACCATCACGGAAGAATACTACATAGTTTGAAGCACCTACGTTTACAGCATCAGCAGCATCTGTAGAATCACCTGAAGTCTGATAATCAATATTTGTTCTGTTAGCTAAAAGACCAAATAATGATTGACTTTCGGTATCGTTTGTAGATGTTTCGTTGAAAGAAGCATAGTCAAACCCTGCAATAGCCTGATTCATTTGAGCAGCTTCCGTCAAAGTATTAATACCTTTTTTCAAACCTGTTTTTGATTGTTGTTCCTGAGTATTTGTCATCAATGCAGGAAGTGTTAACGTTGCAACAACACCGATAATAGCTAAGGTGATTAAAACTTCCGCAAGAGTAAAACCGTTCTTCTTCATCATAATATTCCTTTCTCTTCTTATATTATTATTCAGAACCTAATTATCAACATCTACATATATTTTATCAAACTTATACACACGTGTCAATATAATATTCATTTTTCTTTTATTTAGATTTTATTTAGAAATTAAGCCAAAATCTCAAACTTATCCGCCCTTGTTCTGATAAGCGATATTGCAGCCTGCGAATTGAGAAAATTTAAAGCTCCCATAAAACTCTGTTTTTGGCTTAATGCTTCACGTGCGGAAAGCATGTTGTTTTTTATTTCACCTTCTGCTATTTGCTCATTTATTAAACGGCTTTGAGTAGATACTCTTGATTTAATTTCCCGCATAGGGAAACCTATTTCTTCCTTTTTTGAAACTTCCGGTTTATCTGTGTTTGACGCAACTGGAGCGTTTTCTATTATTTTAGAGAACGGATTATTTTTGCTTACAAATGAATCACGCGCAATATCCATGATATCTTGTTGAACTTCTTCGTTCATGTTAACGGAACGTTCGCGCGCGCGGCTGAATATCATCTCTTTTAATGCTTCTGCCTCATTTCTATTTACGATTGAATTAAAACTATAACTCATATTATCCTCTCTATTTATATTAAAACACATTTGTAACGAAAATTGATAAATTTGTATATAATTTTTATATAATTGTTACATAAGTTAATATTTTTGTTTTTTTCGCTTTTTGCTGGTATCACTGAATTACGTCTTTTTTTGATTTTATTTTTATTAATATTATGTAAATTTCTTGACGGTATAATTTGTAATTTTCGTAAATTTATAGTACAATAATAGTGCTATTTATATTTCGGCTAGTGTAAAATCTTAACAGGAAGGATATAACCGACCTGTTTTCTTTTGGCTTTATATAAGCATGGTCAACACAATTACCTGCATTCTTCACACCCGCCGTATCTCTGTTGAATGAAACAACACTTTTTAATCTTCTCCTCGCATTTCACCCTTAACCAAACCGTCTTAATCACCCGGTCCCCCATCCCTACCCCTCACGGCAATATATTTTATTCTGCGACTCAATATAATGAGTTTAAGATGTCTAAATCAAAGTACAAAAAGAGGGATATATATACACTGATTAAATTCGCCCAGGCAGACGATACTAAAGCACTGGAAGAATTAATCAGGCGTATTCAAAGAAATATTTTTACCATGTTTAGCTATCTGACAGACAAACGACAAGATATCGCGGATTTAACCCAAGAAGTACTGCTTAAAATGGCAAAAAATATAAAATCGTTAAAAGACATTTCCCGATTTCGCCCTTGGCTTAATCAAATTGTTACAAATTGTTTTTACGATTACGTCAAAAAGCATGCTAAGTATGAAAAAATAGAGCTAGATAATGATAAATTATTAGAAATTAAAGATAAAATCGGTTGTGAACCCGGAGAAAAATGTCTGTTTTCCGAAATGGAAAAATTAATCAAAGCCGCTTTACTCACATTACCGGACAATTTACGAATTGTTTTGATTTTAAGAGAGTATGAAGGTTTAAGTTATGAAGATATTGCAAAAATTACTGATACTGCACTAGGCACTGTTAAATCACGTATCTCAAGAGCAAGAATAAAATTACAACAAGAATTAAAAGAGTTTATTTAATAAGGAGTTATAAAAATGGAAATAACATGCGCACAAATGGATGTTTTACTGTCTTTTTACATTGAAGGCGATTTAAGTAAAAATTTGAAAGTCAAAGTGGAAGAGCATTTAAAAAAATGTCCCGCCTGCAGAGAAAAGTATAATATTATTAATTCTATGATTCAGGATTTAAAAACTTCGGTTGAAGAAAAGGAGGAAATTTTTTCAGCAAATTCTAACAGTCAGTACAGAATTTTTCAAAATAATCTTTCCGCATACATTGATAATGAATTACCCGCCGATGAAAGCATTAAAATGAAAAAATTCACAATTAACAATAAAAACGCCAGAAAAGAACTCGAAAACACATATAACATCAGAAAATTAATGAACGAATCCTTTAATAAAACCCGGCTTGATGCCAAACAAGACTTTTCAAAAAATATTTTGAGACAGCTTAATCTTGGTGAGGACTATTCTTTTACATTCCATCCTATATTAAAACTCGCTGCAACCTTTGTAATGACAGTGCTTGTTTTATCTGCAATAATTGTTTTTTCGTTGACATTATAAGTAAACGGGCGGCTTGCGAATGCAAGCCGCCCGTTTTTTAATTTTCTTCTGATTTTGCTTCTTCCGCTGCTTTTCGTTCAAAGACGATATTATCATCTTTCAATTTTAAAACGATTGTATCACCCGGTTTATAAGCATTCGTCAAAATTTCTTCGGCAAGCTGGTCTTCGATTTTCTTCTGAATCAATCGTCTCAGCGGCCTTGCACCGTACGCTTCGTTATAACCGTCTTTTGCAAGATAATCTTTTACCTCATCAGTAACTTCTATAGAAAGTTCTCTCTCTGACAGTCGTTTGAACAAATCTTTCATCATCAAATCAACAATCTGACGGATTTCTTCTTTGCTGAGATGAGAGAATACAATAATATCATCGATACGGTTAAGGAATTCCGGTCTGAAAGCCTTCTTCAACTCTTCATTAACCGTTTCTTTAAGTTTTTCGTATTTATCTTTCTTAGCATCGTCCGCGGCAGAGAAGCCTAACCTTCCCTGAGTTGCAATCATACTTGCACCTACATTGGAAGTCATAATAATTACAGTATTTTTGAAATTAATATGACGTCCTTTTGCATCGGTCAGACGGCCGTCGTCAAGTATTTGAAGCATTATGTTAAATACATCCGGATGGGCCTTTTCAATTTCATCAAAAAGAATAACCGAATAAGGTTTCTTTCTGACAAGCTCTGACAAATGTCCGCCGTCATCGTAACCTACGTATCCCGGAGGTGAGCCGATAAGTTTTGCGGTAGAATGTTTTTCCATAAATTCTGACATATCTACTCTTATCATATTGTCTTCACTTCCGAAAATAGCCTCTGCCAAAGCTTTTGCAAGTTCTGTTTTACCGACACCGGTAGGACCTGAGAAAATAAAGCTTCCGATTGGTCTGTTTGGAGATTTTAGCCCGACTCTTGCACGTCTTATAGCTTTAGCAATTGCAGTAACCGCGTCTGCTTGGCCGATAACTCTGTTATGAAGCGTTTCTTCAAGCCTAAGAAGCCTTTCGGATTCGCCCTCCGTAAGTTTTGTTACAGGAACACCGGTCATAGTTGCGATAACTTCAGCAACATCCTCTTCGGTAACAGTAGGCTTATTAGCATCATTTTGTCTGCGCCATTCTTCTGAAACTTCTCGAATTCTGTCTTTCATATTAGCTTCATCGTCGCGTAATGCAGAAGCACGTTCAAATTCCTGATTTCTTATAGCTTCTTCTTTTTCCTTGATAATTTCTCTTAACTCTTTATCAAGTTCTTTCCCTTCGGGAGAAAGCGTGCAGACCTTTAATCTTACTTTTGAACTGGCTTCATCAATTACATCAATGGCTTTATCCGGCAAGAACCTGTCATTTATGTATTTGCTTGAAAGTTTTGTTGCAGCAATTATTGCTTCATCTGAAATATGAAGATTATGGTGTTCTTCATACTTAGGCTTCAAACCCCTGATAATTTCAATGGTCTCATCAATTGAAGGCTCTTCAATAATTACCGGCTGGAATCTTCTTTCCAATGCTGAGTCCTTTTCAATATATTTTCTGTACTCATCGGAAGTTGTTGCACCTATCACCTGAATTTCGCCGCGAGACAAAGCCGGTTTCAAAATATTTGCCGCGTCAATTGCACCCTCTGCAGCACCTGCACCGATAAGGGTGTGCATTTCATCAATAACAAGAATTACATTTCCTGCCTGACGAATTTCGTCCATAATTTTCTTTAAACGTTCTTCAAATTCGCCCCTGTATTTGGTACCTGCTATCAAAAGCCCCATATCAAGCTGAATAATTTTTTTGTTTTCAAGAATATCCGGAACTTCATTATTAACTATTCTGATAGCAAGACCTTCTGCAACTGCAGTTTTACCAACCCCAGGTTCACCTAAAAGAACAGGATTATTCTTTGTTCTTCTTGCCAGAATTTGAATTACGCGTTCAATTTCCTTTTCTCTGCCGACAACAGGATCCAGTCTCTGCTCTGCTGCAGCCTGGGTTAAGTCTGTTCCAAACTCATCCAGGCTTGGTGTTTTAACCTTATTTGCCTGAGATGATGAAGATGAAGAGGATGTGCCGACACCCGCACCGGAAGTTTGAGGTTTAGAATCTCCAAGCATTTTAACAACATTGCTTCTTACCTTATTTAAGTCAACCCCGAGATTTTCCAAAACTCTTGCAGCAACACCTTCGCCTTCACGAATTAAGCCTAACAGCAAGTGTTCAGTACCTATGTAATTATGTCCGAGCTGCCGCGCCTCATCCCAAGAGAGTTCAAGAACTCTTTTTGCTCTGGGAGTAAATGGTATTTCTACGGCAACAAACCCTGAGCCTCTGCCGATAATTTTCTCAACCTCAATCCTTGCATCCTTAAGGTTAACTCCCATTGATTTGAGAGTCTTTGCTGCGATACCGGTTCCCTCACCGATTAGACCTAAAAGAACCTGTTCCGTACCGACAAAATTATGCCCAAGGCGTCTGGCTTCTTCCTGAGCCAGCATAATTACCTTTATTGCCTTTTCAGTAAAACGTTCGAACATTTAAAAATTTCCTCTTCTTATAAATATATTTATGTAAGTTTATATTACAAAAAATCAGTACTTTTTTCAAGGGGGGGGGTAAATGTATTAAGTGGTAAGCAGGACTACAAGATTATAAGCAAAGAAGGGGTAAATGTATTGGTTTAGTGACTAAGTGATTAAGTGACTGAGGGGGTAAATATATTAGATTAGTGACTGGTGAATAGTGAATAGGAGTTTGTAGGTTTTGGTAATCTCTGATTACCGAAACATTTTATATTGTTGATGCGGTAAATCAATGATTTACCGCATCCTACAGAACTAATTGTCATTCTGAACCCAATATCAATACAGGGGTGAAGAATCGCTTTAACTTTTCTGAGAGATTCTTCGGGCTTCCGCACTCAGAATGACGTGGCACTTCGGTAAGCATAACTACTTAATATTCGGGAAAGCGTAAATTGCGCCGTCATCACCTCTCCACCTTAAATAACCCATTTTCGGGGTTTTATCTACATCAACAACCGATACCAGAGCCCAGTTACCGCGGATTGCAGTAACACGAATCTGTTTTACATACCTTAAGGTCGAAACTGTTTGAGATAAATCCTCACTCTTTGCTTTCAAGATTTCCAACTCATCCGGTGAGTCTTTCATAAAACGTAAACCATACTTTCTGCCATACATATTATAAAAATTGAGCCACGGTAGAAACTGCATATTATCGTCCGTTTTGACCCACCCTTTTGCTCCGGTTCTTTTATCATAAATTACTTCAACCCAGCCTTCATCACCAATATCGGAAACATACAAAAAACCGAGTTTCTTTTCATTAATCAAAACAGCAAAAACATTGTCAGGCATTGTCTCCGGATTATAAGAAAATTCGTATTTTTTTATAACCTGAGAATTTGCTTCCGGATGAGAAAGTATTGTAATATTTGCACCCGTCTGATATAAACCGATAATATTTTTAGGAATACTGTCAACATAAAACGGCATTGTATCCGCCAAGACAGGCAAAGCCAAAAACATCATACATAAAATAATTATAATTTTTTTCATAACGCGCCCTCAACGTTATTGTAACACCTAATAAATCATTCTGCAAAAAAAGGGGCGGAGCCAGAAAGGCTCCGCCCCTTTTTTTGCCTTTACTCTCTAAAACTCAATTCCGGCATTGCCTTTTTCAATGTTGAACGAAGATTTGCCATTTGTGTTTCAATAGCTTCGTCCGTCATTGTAGAGTTCTCATCTTGCATTTTTATTCTAAATGCTATAGATTTAAATCCATCCTGAACGTGTTCGCCCTGATAGACGTCAAAAACGCTACATCCGTTAAAGACCTTATTATCAATGCCTTTTTTTACAACTTTTGCAAGCTCATCCCAAGTTGTTTTTGCAGGAACAATTACTGCCAAATCACGCTGCACTTCCGGGTATTGAGGAAGTTTTTTAAACTTTGGAACACCTGCACTGACAGCATTTATGAATAAATCCAAATCTAATTTAAATACATATGCATTTTGATTTAATTTCATTTTGTTCTTAAGTTCCGGATGAATTTCGCCGTAATATCCCACAATTTCCGGAGTCTTACCCAAAAGCGTCAGTACAGCCGATTTATACGGGTGCATACAGGTATGTGTCTGTGCAAGTTTGGACTCTGCAAGAAGCTCAAATTTAATTCTTCTGGTTAAGCCAAAATCTTCCAGAATCTTATCTACAATGCCTTTAACAGTGTAGAAATCCACTTCCCCTGTATTCTGCCATATAGAATTTTGCATATTACCGGTAATAACCCCGGATAGAATTTGAGTTTCTTTGACTCCTGAGCATTTTTCATCTGAATCACTTACTTTAACATAGCTTCTTCCGATTTCGTAAGCCCAAAAATCCTTTTGTCCGTTGTCATAATTGTATTTTAAGCATTGCAAAATACTTGCTATCAATGTTTGGCGAAGCATTGTATAGTCCTCGGAAGCCGGATTTTGAACGTATACAGCCTTCTCTTTATTATAATTTACATTAAATTGTTTTAATAAAGGCTCGCCTATTAAAGAAGATGTCTGAATCTCATTTAAGCCTTCGCCTGACATAATTTCTCTTACTCTTGCAATAACCTTTTCGGCATGAGAAATTTCTGCAGTTCCCGGTCTTGCAGGGAGAGTCGGAGTGATTTTATCATAACCGTTAATTCTTGCAATTTCTTCTATTAAGTCACATTCTCTTGTAACATCTCCCGCACGGAAGGACGGAACAAGAACTTTACAGGCGATTTCATTTTTGCCCAATATTTTAAATCCCAATTTCTCTAAAATAGCAAGACATTTTCCTGGTTCAATATCGCACCCCAAAAGTCTTTTAATCTGCGGATACCTGATTGTTATTTCAACAGGTTCAAGTTTATTAACCCCGGTTTCTGTCATACCTTCAAATTTTGCATCCGCATACTTTTCCATCAACTCTACAGCACGCATAAGCCCAGGCTTAACGGCTTCTATATCAACTCCTCTCTCATATCTTGCACAGGCGTCAGATTTATAACCGACACTCCTTGAACTTTTTCGGTTAGATTGAGGTGTAAAATAAGCAGCTTCGAGCGCAATATTTTTAGTATTTTCGTCAATTTCGGAATTTGCTCCGCCGAATACACCGCCGAGACAAACCGGTTTTTCTTTTGTTGCAATAACTACAGTATCACGGGTTAATTTTCTTTCAACTTCATCTAAAGTTACAAGAGTTTCTCCTTCCTCCGCGCGTCTGACACAAAGATATCCGTTTAACTTGTCAAAATCGAATGCATGAAGCGGAGTTCCGTATTCAAGCATTACATAATTTGTAATATCAACTACGTTATTAATTACTCTTACACCTGAAGAAACAAGTCTTTTTTGCATCCAATCAGGAGAAGGCTTAATTACTATATCTTTCAAAAGTCCGATTGAATAGTATTTACAAACATCCGTATCTTTTATCTCGACTTCAAAAGGGATATTTTCCCTCGCACCTTGCGGAAGAGAGTCCGGAAGAGGAAGTTTCATAGGTCTGTTAAACAACGCTGAAAGTTCTCTTGCAATACCGATTACAGACATTTCGTCTCCCCGATTGGCAGTTGGTGCGGTATGTAAAATATAATCTTTTTCAAACCCGAGAACATCTTCAACATCCAAACCTAAACCTACATTAGGAAAAATCCGATTAAGAATAAGGATTCCGTCCTCTTCTTGATAATTTCTGTCAGCCACCCCAAGTTCGTCATCTGAACAGAGCATGCCCTGAGACTCAACTCCTCTTATCACTGCAGGCGTAAGCTCAAACTGCTCTCCCGTTTTTCTGTCAAGTACTTTACTGCCCACGGAAGCGTACGGAATAACCTGGCCGGCTTCAATATTCTGCGCCCCGCAAACTACTGTTTTTAAACCGGAACCGGTATTTACCGTCACAAGGTGAAGATGATCCGAATTAGGATGATTGTCTATTTTTTCAATTTTTGCAGTAATTATATTTGTAAATTTAGGTCTTACTTCTTCAATTTCTTCAACCTCTAAACCGCTCATAGTAAGTTCATGGGCAATTTGTTTTACATCTAAATCACTTAAATCGACTAATTCATTCAACCAGTTTAATGAAACCTGCATAATATCTTTCCTCTCTACATTTTCCCTATAGATAAATTATACAATTAAAAAAACGGATAGCAATTTTTATTTTGTGGTTTAATCTCAAATTTGTCAAACTTGTTTTTCTTCGACATACTTAACAAGCGCATTGTAAACTTCCGGATGGATTTTACCTTCTCTGACTTCCCTGTAGAGGATAAGCAGAGCCTCAAGCTTAGAGAGTTTGCGTCTATATACCCGCGCTTCTCTTAATGCACTGTATTTATCAGAAATCGAAATAATTTGCACCCCTATATCAGAGGGGTAAACATCGCCTTCTAATTCGGGATAACCCGAGTGTTTTAAGTTCTGATGATGGTACTTAATAAGTTCAAGCGTCTCTTTTGAAATACACTGTGTTTTAAGAAGCTCATATCCGAGAGTTGAATGTATATTCATTATTTCCCGTTCCTTGACATTAAGTTTTGCAGGCTTGTTTAAAATCTTTGAAGGAATAAGAATTTTTCCCCAATCGTGGAGCATAGAAGCTTCTTTGATAATATTTTGCCTGATTTCGCACTGTAAATCCTCCGGTAAGTATGAATAAACTCCAATCGCAACATTGCAAGTCTCATTCATATGGCCGCCTGATAACTCTTTAAGTGTCTTTGTATCAATAGAGGGTTTTATTTTATACTTTTTTAAAAGTCCTTTGATTTTAGGGTTTAAATCAATCATATGCTGAATAATTGATTTTTGAAGCTTTTCATCCTTTCCCGTTTTAAGAAAAGTTCTGCCGCTGCTGTCCGAAAATACAAAAAAGCTGCTGCGATTTATCTGTACCGCACCTTTTAAACTATAATTCTCTTTCTTATTCTTACGGGGATATTTTAAAATCATTGTTCTTATCTAACTTATAATTTGTAATATTAGTTTACAATAATTAACAATTTTTTACAAGATATCTAACGGATCAACGTCAATTGCAAGTCTGATATCTTTGGGAATATTGATTTTGCTTAAAAATTTTGATACGAAATCGTGACCTTTTTGTGAAAGTTTGTTTTTTATCAAAATTTGGAATCTGTAAAATCCGTTCAGTTTCTCAATTACACACGGAGTCGGACCGAGCGTTTCAAGATATTCCGAAAATCCGAATTTATCAGTCATAGTATTTAATCTTAATGCAATTTCCATTGCAGATTTTTCAGCCCTGAAGTTATTCTGAGATGATAAGATAAGGCGGATAATCTGGCTGAAGGGAGGATAGTCAAATTCTTGTCTCGCCTTAATTTCTGTCTCGAAGAACTTTTCATAATCCTGAGCTTTAGCTGTCTGGAAAGCATAATAATCAGGGTTATATGTCTGGAAAAGTACTTTGCCTTTAAATTCACCTCTGCCGGCACGCCCCGCAACCTGTGTAAGAAGCTGGAATCCCCTTTCAGAGGCTCGATAGTCAGGAATATTAAACCCTGAATCCGCACTCAAAACACCTACAAGCGTAACATTTGGATTATCTAATCCTTTTGCAATCATCTGTGTACCTACAAGAATATCAATTTCACCCCTCTGAAATTTATTTAAAAGTTCTATATGCGCATTTTTTCTCGTCAAAATATCACTGTCGATTCTCTCAACATTTGCATCAGGGTAAAGTTCTTTTATTAAAAGTTCAATTTTTTGCGTTCCGACACCTGAAGTTGAAAGAGCATCGCTTCCGCACTGAGGGCAGTAATCCGGAAAGCTCATTTCTCGGTTACAATAATGACATTTAAGTTTTTTAATACTTGTGTGCCATATCATCGGAATGGAGCAATCAGGACATTCAATAACCGTACCGCAGGCTTTGCACTGAGTATAAGTAGAATATCCTCTGCGGTTCATTAAAAGAATTACTTGCTGATTTCTTTCGAGAGTTTCCGTAATTTCCGTCTGCAAAGGTTTGGATATAATTCCTCTATAAGCAGCTTTGCCATATTCCTGCATATTTATAACCTGAGGAAGGGCAAGCGGTGAATTATTAAATCTATGTTTCATCTCAAACAGATTGTTATTATTTACCGCATAATAATAAGTTGAAACATCCGGCGTTGCCGAACCGAGAATCAAAGGCGCCTGATGAAACTGTGCAAGCCTGCGCGCAACTACTCTGGCATCATAACGCGGAGCAGGATTAGTCTGCTTATATGCACCTTCATGTTCTTCGTCAACTATAATCAATCCGATATTTTGAAGCGGTGCAAATACTGCCGAGCGTGCTCCCGCAAGAATTTTAATATCATTCTTATAAAGTCTCTGCCAAACATCATATTTTTCGCCGTCAGAAATACTGCTATGCCAAATTGCCACGTCTTTTATTCCGAATTTACGCGCCAGACGTTTTGTGAGCTGGGAAGCCAAGGCAATTTCCGGCGCAAGAAATAAAACATTTTTGCCGGATTCTATTACATCTTTTATGAGTTTAAAATAAACTTCTGTTTTACCGGAAGCGGTCACACCGTGCAAAAGTATCGGTTTTTGTGATTTCAGTTTTGATTTTATTCCCTCATAAGCAGTTATTTGTTCCCCCTGAAGTTCAAACAGAGGTTCCGTTTCTACATCTTTAAATATATAAAGCGGATTTCTGTAAACATATTCTGTTTCAATTCTCACATGCCCGGTCTGTGCCAGTTTTTTCATCGTTGCGCGCGTTGTTTTTGCAGTCTCTTCAAATTCTGTCAACGAACATTTTCCGCGCTCATTCAGAAGAGCAAGAATTTCTTTTTGTCTCTTTGTAAGTCCAGACTCATCTGAATTTTCACCTTTTGACACTGCCAGCTCAACCTTAGCATTTTTTTCAATAAGTTTCATTGGAAGAGCAGCATTAAGAACAGTTACAAAATCCGTACAATAATAATTTGCAACCCACTCAAGAAGTTTTAAATATTTTAGAGAAAAAAGAGGAGTCTCATCAAGAATGCGATTAATTTTTTTTGCTTTAAAATCCCCGGGCAGGTAATCAGAAAAACCGACAACAAAGGCATTAATCAACCCCTGCCTTCCGAAAGGCACCATAACAGCCTGCCCGATTTGAATAATATCCTTTATCTCATCAGGTATAAGATAGCTGAATGTCTTAACTCCAAGCCCTTTTATATTTACTAATACTAACGCATACTTCATTAGTATTATTATACTCTAAAATCTATTTTACTGAATGAACGATTGAGAAATAACCCGGAACATCAAGTTTAGAAATATCTTTTGCAGAGTTATACATGACAGAAATTTCTTCTTTACTCGGATATTTCAAGTTTTTACCAAGGTTTACACCTGTTATGTCAGAGAAATTATTCACACACTCTTTTAATTTAGATAAGCATTCTTCCTGACTCTTCATCACAAACATCCGGCTGTTAATAATATGGTTAAACCCGTCTTTTAGCTGCTTGTCAGTTTTTTTATCAGTTATAATTTTTTCTACAGTGTTTGCTTTGATATTATTAACAATCAGATTTCCCTTAAAAATTTGTCTGTCATTTCTAATTGGTGATATTTGCATAATTAACTCCTTCACTTCCGGCTGTACATTTATGCTATATTAAGTTTTCTGAAAATTTTTTTTGCTATTTGTTAATAAAATTTTACAAATTAATTCTTGCTCTTTTTGAATTATAACATCTTATATTTTTGTTTGTTCATTAAGTTTAAAAAATTCTATCATATCAAAAATAGAAATAAAATCAGACAAAAAATAATACTTAGGCTCATTAATCGGAGTTAATAAATTTCCGGTTTCAAACAAATCTTTATTTGTAGAAATAGCAAACATAATAGTATCGCTGCCGTTTTGGTTTTTATAGAAAGAACACTTAGCCCTTTTTGTACCAAAGGCAGTATTTAATCTCAAAAATCTTTCAATAAATGCAGGAGTAAGAAGATATCTCGCTTCTACCTGATCCGTGCCAAAAACGTTAAACCTCTTATCAAAATTTACATCCTCCAATTTAACCGCTTCCATTGATTTAAATTTTTTAAAGAAACCGTAAATTATTACAGGGACGGCAATTGTTCCTAAAACGAGTTTTATAAGCCCTTCTGTATCTTTCATCAATTCACCGCTGGTAATCCCCCAATACCAAATGAATGCAAGAAACGGAATTGTTAAAATTGTTGAAATAATTCCGGTAGGATAGTTTCTTATGTTCATATCCTTTTTTGTTGCAATAACAGTATTTGAATTTATCGTTTTGTTTGACGGAAAAGCTATTACAACACCTTTAAAAGCGGTTGAAGCGTGTTTGCCGGAACCTTGAATTAAATGCATTTCAGCAATTTTATACTTTATACCCTGATAAGAACCGTAAAAAGCGTCATCCGTAATCATTCTGTCAAAGCTGCTGAACAAATTGCTGGTATCCAGTTCATTTTTATCAAAAAACGATTTTATATTCCATTCATCAACTCTTTCTATATCGCCAAAGCATTTTATAAGTTTTGGTACAAGATTTGTTTTTAAATACTTCTTATAATTTATAAAATTTCTGCAAGGGAAGTAGCTAAGCGCAGGAAAAAATGCTAAAGTTGTTACTGCCGGCAACAGAATATTTGAAACATAATTTGCAAATAATATAATGTATACTATACAAAAAATAAGAACTATACTTTCACCTATAACAAATTTTTTCAAATAACTTTTGCGAACCTTTTCCGTTTCATCAAGTTCAGGTTTAAGTTTTTTTAGCATTTGTATGTATTCACTTACAAAACTCATGCGGTTAGAGTTCTCCCGTTAGTTTCTAGTTTGTATTTAATATTCGGTCAATACAGGCTTTTGGAGAATACATCCATTCTCTTTTTGAGATTCTGGAGACTTTGAGTCCGGAGCGTTCAATGATTGCCTGTTTTTTCATATTGGAAATCTTTGAAGGAGTTTTGTCCTCAACCCCGTCGCATTCAACTACAAATTTATTATCCACTACCAAATCCGCACTCAAACCTGCAATTTCAACACCGCAGGTAACTTCATGCCCAAGTTCACGGAAAGCCTGAGCAACTTCTTTTTCAAAACCGTTTTTGTAAATATTTTCGTCAAAATCGTCAGAACTTCTTAGTGAATACCTGTCCTCATATTCCTGAATATATCCGAAATAACTTCTCAAAAGTCCTTCCGGCAACTCACGGGGATCTTTAGAGATAAAATTAATCATCTGATATCTTGCACGGGTTATTGCAACATTAAACAAATTAGGTTTTTGCAGGAAAATTAAACTCTGCGGGAAACTGTTATTTGCATACGCCCACGAAGTCAGGATTATATCCCTTTCATCCCCCTGAAAAGTATGCGCTGTTCCGATTTCAATTTGGTGTTTTTCCATCATATACTCGGAAAGTACTTTTCTTACGGAGATTTTCAATTGCTCGACCTGTGCGCGGAACGGTGAAATTATGCCGATAGATACAGGGTTTTCAGGATTTTTCCTCTCATCTTCAACTACAATTTCATGCAGTCTCTTAACCAGAGCCTCAATCTCCGGAAGGTTTCTTGTGGCATCAAAATCGACTTTACCCTCCGGCACAACAACGGTTTCAAGAACTTTTCTTGTGTTGTCATTGCGTCTCATAACCTTAATTCTTCCGCCGTAAAATTCTTTGTTGGAGAAATTAATAATCGGCGGCAAACTTCTGAAATGTTCATCCAGAAGCACCGGATGCATTGAATAGTAGTTTGCAAGGTCGAACATTGAATTTGTCCTGAATCTCCACATAAGCTGATATCTGTCATTGATTCCGTATTGTGAGAGGAATGACTGTTCTTTTGCCTTTTCTAAGAATGAAAGATGCGGAAGCTGCTTGTCATCACCGACAACTACTGCTTTTTTGGCTCTGTAAAGAATCGGGAAGCAGCTTGCAATATCGCACTGGGAAGCTTCATCAATGATAACGACATCAAAAAGCCCCGGCTTCATCGGCAACGAGCCCGAAACGGCATAAGTTGTTACGCACCAGCAAGGAAATGCTTCCAGAAGCGGTCTAAAGTCCTCCGTTTCAAGAAGTCTGTTTTGAAGATTCTTCTTTCTCTCAACCAGTGATTTTGAATGTACAAAAAGTCTTTGGCGTTTCACCGGATCCTGCATCAAACCTTTTAGAGCCTGTCTGCGTTTTGTTTTCAAAATATCAATCGCAAGACGTTTTTGCTTCTTTTTCATATTCCTTATCTGTTCTGACAGAACATGAACATTTCCTGTGTCCTGAATCTCGGTTTCAATCATTCTTGCATGGCAGATAAGTTTTGCAAACTCCAGTTCATTTTTTAATGCTGCAAGATTTTCATTATTAACATCAAAATTATTAATCTTAAGTACTTTTTTAAGATTACCGATTGCGGAAATATTTTTTAATCCGCTCCAAAAGCCGGATTTTTCGATATTTTCGCTGAGTAACTTAATTGAGTTTTCCACCAGATTAATTTCGTCCTTCTTAAGAACATGTTTGATAAACTGCGGATTTGCATATTGGGATTTCTGAAGATTAATTTCACTATTTACCCCTGTCCATTCTTCTTCCAGCTTGATAATTTTTTCTGATTTTTTCTCCAAATCAGAAATTGCTTTCAACAATTGTTCCATATCAGAAACATCGCAGAGAATAGAGTTTTCCGCTCCTTCATCAAGGTCGACTTTGTTCGCTAAAAGGTCTTGAAGCTGCATGGAAAGTTCTCTTTGGTAATTTAACCTTCCTGCTCTGAGTGCCAAAAATGGCGCTCCGAGTTCGTTTAATCTCTCTGCCACAACATCAACCGCCTTATCCATTCTTGAAGCAACAAGAACAGTTTTTCCGTTTGCAATTAAATGTGCCGCAAGGTTAACAATTGTCTGCGATTTACCTGTCCCCGGAGGTCCGAAAACAGAAACCAGTTTGGCATTTTCTACATTTTTAATTACGTTCAATTGAGCATCCGATAAAGACAGAGGGGTTACCGGGAAAAAGTCCGCCAGTGTCTTTTGCTGGCTGTCTGTCGGCTTAGATTGTGTGTATTCTTCGTTTATAAGGTTAAGCACCGTTTCACGATAAATTCCGCTCGGTTTTTCCGCAATCTGTGTAAGTTCGTGCAGAACGCCTGCAGTAACCGCAGGGCGCTTGGTTAAAATAATTGCACACTGATTTGTAAGACTTATTTTTTCTAACTTGATTTGAGTTTTCTTTGCCCCTTCTTCCTCTTCAATTATTTCATCAATATTATCCGCGCCTATTTTTTCATTGTAAAAATCTTTTGTAATATTATCCTCATTGACGGAATTTGCCGGATTAAGAGAAACGTCAATATCAGGGATGATTGATTTTAGAGTAGTTAAGAATATATCAAGTTTTTCTTTTGTAATCGGAACTGTCGGTACAACGTCCAGAAGCCCCTCAAGAAGCTGTTCAGTTTCATCCTCATCATCGTTTTTTTTCATAAGCGCAGTCAAAGCACCGGTATTTAGAGAAATAAATTCATCCGTCAACATGCAGTTGATATTAACCCCGTTGCGTTCAAGTCTGCATGGAGAATAAAGAAGCGGAGTCAAAAACTCATTTTTTCTTCCGGATTTTGATTTGCCGACAAGAAATAAATACCCGTAAATCAAATACTTATCTTTCTGGCTTGTTTCAGACTGAATCATAAGTTCGGTTAACTTAGGATCAGAACCTTCAAGGCGAATATATTCAAGCCCCTGAGTAAATAAAGTATCATCTTCATTAAGAAAAATCCATTTGTTATCTTTGTCTGCTTTCAGATTTCTGAAAGTCGAACTCTTAACCTCTTCTCTCACGCAATCGTGAAGATATTGGCTGAGTTTCTTTATGAAACTGTTATTAAATGCTGAATTAATCGCCCTTGTTGCTTCCTGTAACATGTTGTCTCCTTGGGATTATAGCCACGTATATTTGGCCGTACTTATAATTAAAACTTGTAATCGTGATTCTGTTTTGTGTATTTGTAAATGCAAAAGCCTGCGAGAAATAAAAAACCAATCAGAGCCGTTATTTGAGAAAGTAATTGAATATTCATAGTTTTCCTCCAAATTTTATTGCATCTTTTCCAGAGATTTAAGGATTTTGACAACTTCATTTCTTCTGATAAAATAAGCATTTGCCATTATTATGGAAATTATGATTCCGGCTACGCCCAATACATAATTTACCAGTGATGAACTGTTTAAAAACAAAGCTATCGAACCTCCTGCGGTTACAAACACAGAGCCCCACAGGTGTGTCATTTCGTTTCTTATTGAGTTTAATTTTTCAACTTCAAAAATGTTATCCATTTTTCCCCTTACGGAAATTATACCACATCTTACAAGGATTGCATACTGCCTATGTATGAATATGGTTACAAAGTAATACCGGCCAATGTTGATAAAGCCGGTATTATTTCATTTTAATTTCTAACGCATTAAAAAGTTTTACAGGATAAAAAATAGAATCCTGCCTATTTTTTATCTTCGCCCGATATCTTATCTTCAATTTTATCCCCGAGATAAGCTCCCGCAGCACCGCTTCCGACAACTCCCGCACCGCCGAGTATAGTCGGTAATGTAACGGCACCGATTATAGCACCGCCGGCAAATAATAAAAGACCTCCGATAAGTCCGACACCTAAACCGATTAACATACCATTGCCGCGCCCTTTAAACGCAGGAGCCTGTATCGGAGCCGGTTCAATAGTTGTTTTAGGCTTATCGGCTTTGTTTATTTTTTTCAATTCCGGTTTTTGATATCCGATTTGACCTTGAATAGCAGAAATACGCATACACACCTCCTTATTTTCATTCATTCTACTAACAATTTAAACAAAAAGCAAGAACTTATACTTTAATTATAGGAGTCCGTAAAAAGTAAACCGTGTTAAAATACAAAGGCATAGGAGAAAGTTATGAAAAAGTTTTTTGTATTTTTAGTGCTATTATTCGGTTTACCGTTTGTTTTTGCAAATGAAGCACCGCTTACCACACCGCAGAATATTACATTCGAAAACTGCACTAAAATTTTTGCGGTTGATAAAGAAAAACTTTTCTATCTTACACTTGCATCACTTTCTGCAAACAGGTTTTTGATTGATGAAGTTCAGACAACAAACGGGTATGTAATATTTACAGTAAACCATAACAAATATCTTGCAACAATTGCAGGTGTTGACAGTGCTAATGCAATACTGAAAATAACTCCTTGCAACAATGTTTATAACTTTCCTCCGGGAATTATAACCAACACATTTAAGTATATTGATTTAAATTTAAATACAGATATAAAAAGTTAAAAAATTTTCCCTCTCCTTCGGGGAGGGTTAGGGTGGGGGATAATTTTGAAAAAAATAATTACATTTTTACTCATAACATTTTCAATATTAGGACTGACCGCCTGTTCAATAAGAAAAGAACACCAGCCCCTAACAGTTACCTTCTGGACTTTGCAGATGGGTGATTTTTCGGGATATATGTACAAAGTTATCGGAACTTATGAAAAAGAACACCCGAACGTTCATATCAATTGGATAGACGTTCCGTTTTCTGAAGGCGAAAAAAGAACCCTTGCTGCTGTTATGAGTGATAACCCGCCGGATTTAATTAATTTAAACCCGGATTTTTCGGCACTGCTCGCACAAAAAGGTACGCTGGAAGAAATTGCCCCCGAAGCTGTTACGGAATTTAACCCCGAAATTATAAATGCACTAAAATACAATGACAAACTTTATTCAATTCCTTGGTACGCAACAAGTGCCGTAACTATTTATAACAAAGACCTGTTCTCAAAATCCGGGATTTTAAGACTTCCAAAAACGTATAAAGAGCTTGCGGCAATTTCTGAAAAAGTTAAAACCAATACCGGCGCTTATGCATATCTTCCGACTCTAACCGAAAATGACACAATGGTTAAAATTTTAAACAAGTACGGAATATCGGAGGCCGAAGATTACCCTAAGGCAGAACCGGTTTTTGAAATGTTCAGAGATTTATATGAAAAAGACCTAATCCCTCCGGAGAGTATAACTTTTACCCACAGAGAGGCTCTCGAGCAATATATGGCAGGAAAAATCATTTTTTATCAGGGCGGAGCGAATTTTCTTACTATGATAAAAGAAAACGCACCTTCGGTCTATCAAAATACTGATGTTACTGAACAAGTCAAGGGACCTTTGGGGCAAAATGATTTTTCCGTTATGAATTTTGTAATCCCTCTAAGAGCAAAGCATAAAAAAGAAGCCCTGGATTTCTGCCTGTACCTTACAAACGCACAAAACCAGCTTGAACTTGCAAAGCTTACAAACGTCATAGCCACTAATTCCGAAGCTTTAAACGACAAATTCTACAATGACAATTCCACATTGGAAACCAAAGCGCGTTCAATAAGTGCAAGACAGATTAACAAAATCACTCCGCAGCTTAAGCAGAGAAGAAATCAAAAAGAAATTAATACTCTTGTAAACACTGCAGTCCAATCAGCACTTCTGAATAAAGATTCCACTGACAGACTGCTTTTGAATTTAGAAAAACAAATTAAAAAGATTGAAGAGTAATTAATTTTTATGAACCGCTTTCATTGTGTACTTTTGCGTCTTTTTATTTTATAATTCATTTTGTAGAATATGCGAGGACAAAGAATGTTAAAAGATTTTTTCTTAAATGAAGTTGAAACGGCAATATTAGAAGCTATAAAAAATAATAAACTCGGACAAGCAAGCGAATACCAAAAGGGCACTTTGATGATTGAGAAGCCAAAAAACTCCGATTTTGGGGATTTTGCGGTTAATGTATCATCACTGGCACGCTCTGCTAAAATTGCTCCTCCGATGATTGCAAATGCCATAGTTGAATATCTGTCAGGGAATAACTATTCCGTATCAGTTGTCGGCGGATTTATCAATTTTAAAATTGAAAATACACTTCTGGCAAACTCTGTAGAAGAAATTATTTCTAAAAAAGAAAATTACGGAAAACCTGATAAAATCGAAAAAGAAAAAATCTTGCTCGAATACGTTTCCGCAAACCCTACAGGACCTTTCCATATAGGGCACGGCCGCTGGGCAGCAATGGGAAGCGCTCTTGCGAATCTTTTAAAATTCTACGGACACGAAGTTTATCAGGAATTTTATATTAATGATGCCGGAAGCCAAATACAAAAACTCGGCAATTCTCTTAAAATCCGTGTTCAGCAGGAGCTCGGCGAAAATGTGGATTTTCCTTCCGATGAAATTGAAAGAAAAAACTTTTATCCAGGGGATTACCTCATACCTGTTGCAAAAAAATACATAGAACAAAATCCGGGAATAGCATCCGATAAACTTGATGTCAAAGTTCTTTCTGATTTTGCCAAAAGGGAAATGGAAGAATGCCAGAAGAAACTTCTTGAAGGATTCAGAGTTCATTTTGATAATTTTTATTCAGAACTTGATCTCCACAATTCCGGAAAAGTTGAAGAAAGCTACAAAGAACTTATGGCAAAAGGTATGCTTTATGAAAAAGACGGCGCCATGTGGTTTAAATCCTCTGAATTCGGCGACGATCAGGACAGGGTTATTAAAAAGGCAGACGGTTCAAACACTTATTTGACCGCTGATATAGCTTACCACGTTGATAAGCTCAAAAGAGGATATGACAGGTTAATAAACATTTGGGGCGCCGATCACCATGGTTATGTAGCACGTGTAAAAGCGTCATTGGAAGCTTTGGGATATAATCCGGACAAATTAGAAATTCTTCTCGGACAATTAGTCAACCTTGTTATCAACGGTGAAGAAGTTCGAATGGGCAAACGTAAAAATATGGTGACACTTGATGATTTGATAGAAGAAGTCGGAGTGGATGCAACCCGCTACTGGATGGAAATGCGAAATATTGATATGACTCTGGACTTTGATATTGAACTTGCTAAACGCTCTACGGACGAAAACCCCGTGTTTTACGTCCAATACGCTCATGCAAGAGTGTGTTCTATTTTGAGAAATGCCGTGAATGACAGAGTTAATCCGGAAACGGGCGAACAAATTAAAGCGCCTATGACACAGGAAGAATTAGACAATTTAATCCGAAATTTTGACAAAAATATAATATTAAAAACTGCTGACAGTGCCAAATCATTAATTTTAAAACTTGAAGAATTCAAGTCGGTGATTTCACTTTCCGCTCAGAACAGAACCGTATACACAATCTGCAGATACGTACAGGAACTTGCGGCGGAATTTCATTCATTCTATAATTCAAACCGCGTAATCTGTGAAGATGTTGAATTAATGAAATCGAGACTGATTTTAATGACAGCAATCAGAATAACACTCAAAAATGCGTTAGATATACTTGCAGTTACAGCACCTGAAAAGATGTAAATTTTTGTAACGAAAATTGTACATTTCCTAAAGTTTTTTGCAAACTTGCCGTAAACATATATTAAGATGTAAGAATTTGCAAAGGAGATTATGTAATGTCAGGTTTGAATGTTACTTTAGGAGACGGCACTGTTGTCAGAATAAATGTCGGAGAAAGAATTGAAGATATCAAAGCCAAATTAGGCGGAAATGCCGGAGCTCTTTTTGACGGCTTAGATAACGGTAACGGTGTGCTGGATACAAATGAAGTGGAAGGATTAAAATCCAGACTCTCTGCAAATAATTACAAGGTTGAACTTGCTGACGACGGGCGCACTCCGAGAAAAGCATTTAATGACGCAATGCAAGTTATGCGGAACAGATATGACCATGATAACTTAAAAAGGTTTTATAAGACCGAAGAGACCGATTTATACGAAGTTAAAAAAGGTGACAATCTCTACACAATAGCTAAGAAAACTCTTGAAGCGGAAGGCCTGCCGACAACAGATAAATCAGTCAATGACCGCATTGCTCAAATTGCAAACCTTAATAATATTAATGATGTTAACAATATCAGAATCGGAATAAAGCTGATTTACAAGTTAACCGAAGAAGGCGTTCAGAAGGTAAAAGATAACGAAAACAATTCAGCCGCAGCATTCAGCGGTGCTGCATCTTCCGGTTCGAGAGGTTCTGCCCCGGTTCAAAGACGTCAGGGTAAAAAAGAAGAAGCCGCAGCTCCTGCCGTTTTAAACGAACGTGAATCAACAATCACCGTTACACAAAATAACTTAGATATTGGAAATGGTGTACCTATTGACAAAGACGGAAACGAATTGGCAAACACAGATGACCCGAAATTTGCAGAAGGCGGTTCAATAATAAAATACACAAAAGACGGTAAAGAAGTTTATGAGACTTCTTATCCGGAAGCAGCCGGTTCTCTGTCAAATTCCGTAAAATTACACGGCTCTACTGCTGAAGAAGTTCGACAGAAGAAAAAAGATTTTGATGCTGCATTGGCAAAAGTCAAACCGGCTCCTGAAAATGAGACAGAAGAAGCAGCAAAGAAAAGGAAAGCGGAAAATCTGGCAGCCTTAAAAGAGCTCGTAACAATTTCGGGCGGCAATATTCAGGTAATCAGAAATGTTGCGGAAAAATTAAGAGACGATAATTACGTAAACAGAACTTCCGATGATTATAAAGCTTTTGTTCAGGATATTCTGCTCACCAAAAATGCCGATGCGCTAAGAGCACTATTGTATAACGCAGAAGGTGAGACAACTTCTGCAGTTTTGAGATATGACAAAACCGCACATGAGATAGTTGCCGGCATGTATCAGGAGATAAGACAGAAAGAAAAAGCGGGAGAAATGCTTTCACCTGATGAAATTGTCCTAAAAGAGGTTGTTGCGGATTACAAACGCAAAGGCGGCTATGAAATAGAAGCAAATGAAGAAAACGGTATCTACGAAAAATACATGTCATATGATAATCTGGACGGAACTCCAATGTATCAAGTTGACATTGATGGAAACTGGTATTATGCTAAAGATCCTGCCTTGCTGGATGAATTTTTGACAAAACTCCAAGCAGCTGATACCGACGAAAAGAAGGCTGCTTTGTTCAAAGAATACGCTAATACAACTGATACTGAACTCGCAAAATGTCTTGCAGAAAATGCCAAAACCCTGTGTGCTGCGGATGAAGATGTTATATCACTCATTAATGCTAACGGCATGGTAGTCTTAAATAAACTGCCACGCCCGGATGATGATATAGAATACTCAAAAGCAGTGGTTGAAGCAGTTGTTGCAAGGATGAAAGAAATCTACACGACAGATAAGGGCAACCTTGAAAACGCAGTATATCTGGATAATTTTGCCTGGATAGAAGAAACCGACCTTTCCGATGAAGATAAGAAAAAAGTTAAAACAGAAATTCTTGAAACTTACTTTGAAGTCACAGAAGACGGCGATGGCAATAAGACTTATACCTTTAATCCGTCAAGACGCCCGACATATGAAGAGATGAAAGGTTTGGCACGTCAGTGCTCCCAAGGTTATGATGCGATGGAAACAGCTCTTGTAAATTATCTCAAATTGGAAGATATGGGTAAAGGTCAGTATTCAGAAGCAATAGAAAGACGGACGTCTGTTTCCGTTGTAGTAAAACGATTCGCACAATTTATAGACGGAATGTCAACTAAAGAAGAAGTGATAGATTTTATTGATAACAAGTGTACCGGATATAAAGATTACAATCTTCCGTTTGATAAAATTCTTGAAAAATTCCCTGAGGATGAAGAAATTAAACAAAGATTGTATAAAAATGTTTCTAAAGATAGTACTATTTCTGACGCAAACAGACTTACGCTTGCTAAGCTCTGCATGAAGGTTGACGGAGAGAATGTAACCTTTGATCCGTCAAAAATGCCGAAAGGAACTGATGTTAAGCACCTTATAGAAAGAGTTCTGCCGACAGAGTGCAAAAAAGGCGAAGCTAAAAAATACTTTGATGCCGCACTCAAAGGACTCGGCAAAGATGATTTGGAGACAATAGCAAAATATAAAGACAAAAACCCTGATTCCGTAAAAGCAAGAATCGGAGAGCTTGTAAAAGAAAACACAGGCGACAATGCATTTATACAAAATGTAATGAAGCTTGACAGTTCGCTTATTCCGTTTGATATCCTCACAACAATCGACGCCGCCGAGGCAAAATGGGATGATAAAACCAAAGTCGCCGTATTTGAAAAGACATTCAATGGCAGAATACTGAATAAAGACCGGAAGAAACATCTTGATAATGCTGTTCAAAATCACTGGATTACAGAAGTCGCACAAGACAGATATGCAATCGGTGATACGATTTATGATATTTGGTATTCCTACGGCAGCGACAAGATACTGCGGACTGAAGATGACACTGTATGCTTGCAAAAATTCTCAAAAACAGGCTACGATCACGGTGTTGCTATGTTTAATCAGCTGGATGGCGCGGGTTCCGGTGATATAGCGAAAATGCTAAGAGGTAAAAAAGGAGAAGGTTACGAAAACTATGTAACACCGGATAACGTAACCGGAATCATTGCAGGGTTTAATCAAATGTCACCGGATGAAGGTATTATGGAATATATTGCTAACGAATATGGCTGGTCATCAGGTGTAAAACCGGGCATGGCTCTCTGTAACCGTATCCCAAAAGCTTTGATGAGAAAAGCCGCAGCAATGAAATTGACCAATATACAGGAGTATAAAGATTTGCAGACGTTCTTTGGTGCGGATGATAAATTTAACTTTACAAAAAATGATGAAGCGGGTAAACGATATGATTCCGAAACCGCAAAACAACTTGACAAGCTTATATATGCCCTCTATAACAAAGTTGTCGGAAGAAGCCAAGTATAGGACAGTATAAAGTTTGCGGTGAAAGCTCAAAATTTTGCAATAAATTCTGGGGAGCTGCTGCGCAGCTCCCCAGAATTATTCGCACCAAGCCTGTAAAAAATAAAAAGGATGCTGAAAGCATCCTGAAAATCCAACTATCACAAATCAATATATTAAATTAAAATCTATTTGTTTAGAAGTTTTGGGGTTTAGAAGAATTTTGGTTCGCTAACGCTCATTATTGTTTATAACTTCTTCTAAACTTCTAAACTTATCTCCTTCTAAACTTTCCTTACAGCGGTTTGCTCCAGAGTGATTCTGAAAACTTGCTCTGCAAAGCGCCGTTTTCTACTGATAATGAAACATTACTCGGAGTAAAGATAAATACCATATCGCTGATTTTTTGAGCAGTTCCGTCAAGAGCGTGTGCAGCACCGCAAATAAAATCAATTGTTCTTTGAGATTGTTCCTTGTCCAAAAGGTCAAGATGTAAAATAACTGTTTTTTTGTCGATAAGTTTTTTTACAATTTGAGCGGATTCTGAGAAAGAACGCGGTTCAATAACGGTAACTTCGCCTGACTTATAAGAATTTGGGTGAGAAACTACTTTTGATTCTCTCTCAAATGAACGTTCCGGTTTATTATGTACTCTCGGCGCGTACATAGTATCAAGCGCAAGTGTACCATCTGTATCATAATCATCACTTTCTACCAAATCTCTAAACGGATCTTCTCCGCCTTCTCCGTTAAAACTTTTTGTGAAAAAGTTTACAAATCCTTTTAAGCCTTCTGATAATGCCATTTCTCCTCCAATTTATAACTTATGTAAATAACTTTCTGCCTATTCTGATAATTGTTGCACCCTCCCTGAGTGCAATTTTGTAATCATTACTCATCCCCATTGACAGTTCCGGTAGAGTAACGTTAAACTCTTTTTCCAGTTCATCTCTGAACTCTCTGATATCGCCAAACAGCCTTGCAATTTCATCTTCAGCAGCTCCTATCGGTGCCATATTCATTAATCCTAAAACTTCTATACCTGATAATGAAATAATGTCTTTAAATTCAGCCCTCAATGCTTCCTTGCTGTATCCGGATTTTTGCGCTTCACCGGCATTGTTTACCTGTAATAAAACTTTCTCTTTCTTATTTAAACGGCAGGCATATTCGGATATTTTCCGGGCTAATTTCATAGAATCTACAGATTCAATAACATTAAAGTGCTCTACAACTTTTTCTGCCTTATTGCTCTGCAAATGCCCTATAAAGTGGAATGTTGAATTTTGTCTGACATCATCCGGGAGTTTTTCAATTTTCTCAATTGCTTCTAATGCCCTTGATTCACCAAAATTCCTTATCCCCGCTTCATATCCCGCAAGTATTGCATCTAATCCGAAATACTTCGTTACTGCAACTATTTTAATTTTAGAATGTGCGATATCTTTTTGAATTTCCCGAAGGTTAGATTTTACCAAATCCCGATTAATACTAACTTCCTGCCCCCACTGGTTTGCAGGAATAAATTCTTTATTTTGTGATATTCCGAAATCGGAATCTCCCCCCGTTGAAGTCAGGTTAGCGTCCTCGCTTTGTGATGGTTTTAACATTTCCCCAACCCTCTATTTTATTATATATCAGAAATCATGCACTGTACAAGAGTGTATTTGTAACAACTTTTGCCATTTTTTCAAACATGCCGAAACCCATGATTCACATGGATTTCGACCATGCTCAAATTATTAAGTTTTGTTAAGATTCATGCTTTTTGTTAACAATTTGACACGATTTTTTGAGATTTTTGCTAAAAAAGGCATGCCTTTTTTGAAGTGACTGAGTGAATAAGTGACTAGGTGACTAAGATTTATAATCATTAGAATTTATCAAATTATTTAGTACATTTAAATATCTGTTCACTTAATCACTTAGTCACTCAGTCACCTCTATTCACTATTGTCCCAGATATGCCAGAGTTTCCATTACGCTGCTTGCTGTCGAGAATACTCGGGAGTTCATCTGAATCATTCTCTGTGCCGTAATCATGTTTGTAAGTTCCTGCGCAATATCAACGTTAGAGCCTTCGTATCCACCGGATTCTATTGAACCGAAGGAGACTTCGCCTGCCATACCGTAGTAAACGTCACCTACGTCAGCACCCCATTCCCAGAGGTTGTTGTTGATGGATACGAGACCTTCTTCGTTAACCATTGTGGCAAGTTCAATTACGAAGTTAGAATTTTCAATTGTAGCACCGCTTGCTGTAACATCATCGCCGCGGATAGTTACACCTTCAGGAGTTGTGTATTTCCAGTGTACGGTATATGTATCATCCACATATTGAGTTAAAATCGAACCGTCGCTGTATGTAGCAGCCATAATACCATTTTCATCAACAGTTGTGGATTTTAGAGTTATAGAAGTGTTGTA
>CALUVJ010000012.1 GCA_944324195.1 Candidatus Gastranaerophilales bacterium | reverse complement strand
AAAAATGGTAATTGGAGTGAAGATTTTATCAAAAAACCAGAAAAACAAATGCGTTCAGTTTGGGCAATAGGAACTCCTAAAAGCTATGAAAAAGAATTTGGAAAACACCCAACACAAAAACCTTTAGAATTGTTAAGGCGTATAATTTTAGCTTCAACAAACAAAGATGATTTAATTCTAGACCCTTTTACAGGAAGCTCAACAACTGGTATAATGGCTTTAGAGTTGGGAAGAAAATTTATTGGAATTGATTTAGAAAAAGAATACTTAGACCTTTCAATTAAAAGATTTAAACAAATATTTTCAAAGAAAGAAAAAGTATGGCAGTAGTTTTAGAACAATTGAAAAATGAAACATATCCGATTGTTAAATGGGTTGGCGGGAAACGTCAGCTTATGTTTGAACTGCTCAAAAATATGCCAAAGCTATACAACAGATATTTTGAACCTTTTATCGGTGGAGGAGCTCTGTTTTTTGAGTTGCAACCGCAAAATGCCTACATTTCAGATATGAACGAGGAGTTGATAAATTTATATTTAACTGTTCGTGATAATGTTTATGAATTAATTTCAGATCTGAATAAGCATAAAGTATCAAAAGAATATTTTTTAGAAATAAGAAATTTAGATCGAACTGAAAAATATTCAACACTTTCAAATATAGAAAAAGCAAGTCGTTTTATATACTTAAATAGGACTTGTTTTAACGGATTGTATAGAGTAAATTCTCAAGGACAATTTAATGTCCCGTTTGGAAACTATAAAAATCCAAGAATTGTTGATGCAGATAATTTGATAAATTGTTCAAAATTACTTAAAGATACAGAAATTAAATGTACAGATTTTTCAGCGATTTTAGAGAAAGTCCAAAAAGGCGATTTTGTCTATTTTGACCCTCCTTATGTTCCATTAAATGAGACTTCTAGTTTTACTTCATATACAAAGGATGGTTTTGATTTAGATATGCAGTTTAAGCTGAGAGAAGTCTGTGATGAATTAGATTCAAAAGGTGTAATGTTTATGCTATCTAATTCTGATACTAAATTAGTAAATGAATTATATGCAAATTATGAAATAAAAAAAGTTTTTGCTTCTCGGGCAGTAAACGCTAATGCTAATGGTAGAGGTAAAATTACAGAAGTTTTAGTGAGGAATTATGACTAGAAATTTTAAAGAATGGTTATCTACTTTTAGACCTTGTATTGCAGATTATGGCTATTATGCAGATTTTGATAAAATTACTAAAAATATAGATAACTTAAAAGTTGAGTTAAATATTTTAAACTCTTTAGTTGGTTCAAAAAATATTGAACAAGATTTTGAAAATATTATAAAAAAATATCCTGAAACTCTAAAATGCATTCCTTTGCTTTTAGCTGTTAGGGCTAATGAAATTTATACAATAGATAAGGATGGGGAATATAATTTTTCATTCAAGAAAATGAATTATTCTATTGAAGAATACAAGATGTTTATGAGAAAAACGAAACTTTTTGATTTGCTACAAAACCATATTGTAAATAATTTAGTAGATTATGCAACAGGTGTTGAAACAGGCTTAGATTCTAATGCTCGTAAAAATCGTGGCGGGCATTTAATGGAAAATCTTGTTGAAAGTTATATTCAAAAAGCAGGTTTTGTTAAGGGGCAAAATTACTTTAAAGAAATGTATATCCATGAAATTGAGCAAAAATGGAATGTAAATTTGTCGGCAATTTCTAATCAAGGTAAAATGGAAAAACGTTTTGATTTTGTAATAAAAACAGATAAACAAGTTTATGTAATTGAAACTAATTTCTATGCTGGCGGAGGCTCAAAGTTAAACGAAACAGCAAGAAGTTATAAAACGCTCGCACAAGAAGTTGCAACAATAGATGGGGTGACATTTATCTGGTTTACTGATGGTTGTGGCTGGAATAGTGCTAAAAACAATCTTGAAGAAACTTTTGATGTTTTAGATACAGTTTATAATATTCAAGATTTAGAAAATGAAATTTTGTTTAACCTATAAAAACATAAGAAAGTGAAAATTTTATATGCCTTTTCCAACACTGTCTTCTCATAATCCAATAGATTATTTATCGTTCTCTTCATTTTATGTGGAAACCTATTTTGACGAATGTATTTTATCTAATGCAACAGCTTTTTGTTATAAAAAACAAAATCAACACTACTTAGTTTCCAATTTTCATGTTATGAGTGGTAGAGAACCAAAACTTGATAAAAATGGTGTTTACACTCCACAACATAGCAACTTAGCTATACCAAATAAAATCAAGGTTTATATTTATGGTTGGATGGATGATAAAACCACAGAAATCACAATAGGAAATTGTGTCATTTGTGAGTTTCAATTACTAGATGATGATGGAAATCCTCTCTTCAAAGCAAAAAAATACAATAACAATGAATATGTCGATATTGCAGTTTTGCCAATAAATGTAACATATAATTCCCATGGAAAAAAATTAAAACCTATTTGCGTTAATGCAGAATATTATGAAAAATTTAAATCTAAAGACATTATCCATCCCTCAGACAATGTTTTTATTTTAGGATATCCTTTAGGGAAAAGAGACGACTCAGGTTCTTCAATATGGAAAAAAGGTAGTATTGCAACTACATTATTTAATAGGAATATGTTTTATGTTGATACTAGTACTCGTTCAGGAATGTCAGGCTCTCCAGTATTTTATATAAATAAAGATACCAATGCTTATTTAAAATATGCAAAAGAAGATATATTAGAAGAAAAAATTTATTTCATAGAGTTTTTAGGTGTATATTGTGGCCGTATTATAAATGAAATTCAAGCGAATGATGATAGTAATATAATTATAAAAGATTGTGATATGGATATCGCCGCACAACTTGGCATTGTTTGGAAAAATACTTATATTGACGAAATAATACAAGAAAGTTGATATAAAAAACTTTATACAAGAGCAATTAATTGAAAACCTTTAAAATATTTGTCAATTTTTAATCATTTGCTGAACTGGACTTTACCAAAATAATCATTTTATCCGTACACTTCAAAATTGGTGCGTAATTCAGCTATATCAAGGAAATCTCAATCTATCCGTACAGTCCAGAAAAAGTCCAGTTTTCCAGTTTGATTTTTTGGGTAAACTTAATTTTTCCGACCCGGAAACTCCCAGACAAAGCCAACTTTACCAAAATAATCTATCTATCCGTACAAATCAAACCGGTCGTTAAATTACATCTGCACAAATGTACGCATCCCATAAAAAAACGAGCCCGGCTTACACCTGCTCGCTTTATACAGAGGGGATGGGATTCGAACCCACGGTAGAATTGCTCCTACACAACCTTTCCAAGATTGCACCTTAAACCGCTCGGACACCCCTCTTTGGTTTTATATATACTATTCTTTATTTATTTTACAAAAACCCTGTTGGAATGTAAATAGGAAAAATCTTGAAATTTATAGCACAGTTTACACTAAAAAAGCTAAAATTGTCACCCTGATCTTGTTTCAGGGTCTTACCGCCGGCAAGATTCCGAAACAAGAACGGAATGACATTATAGTTATATGTCAAGCATATTTTTTGTAAAGTTGTATATAAGTCCCAAAATCTTATACTGAACTCTTAAGTTTACAAAAAATTTTATGTTGTTTGACATTAACATGTTTGTATTTTATCATATAAACACTTAATAACAGCTATTATAGAGAGTGCAAATATGAAATTTAATAATGAAAAGACAAGCGAATTTATACAAAAACTGCAAGGGAAAAAAGTTCTTATTTACGGTGTTGGCCTTGGATTTGAGCTTATTAACAATCAAATTAATATTGTTAAAAATTTAAACATTGCCGCTTTTTCTGATAAAAAATTTGAGAAAGAAAATCCGGGAAAACTATACGGAATAAAAACTATTAAGCCGGATGATATTGTTAATATTGATTTTGATTATATTCTTGTGACAAATGAGCGTTCTGATGTTATTGAGCAGTATCTTGTCTCAAATTTACATATTGACCGCAATAAAATCATCAAAATTTTTCCGGATATAATTCCGATTACAATCAAAGATGAAATCGCTTCTTATACTTATTTAAAAAAATTCAATTTTGAAAAACATTTAAAATATTTAAATAAAAAATTAAAACATAAAAAAGTTATTCTCTATGGTGCAGGCGTCTTTTTAGAAGCTGTCAACAAGTATTATGACCTTTCCGGATTAAACATTATAGGTATTTCAGACATACGTTTTGATGAGCACAAGGATGATGAAACATTTCTGGGATACAAAGTCTATTCAATTGATGAAGTAAAACAGTTAAAACCCGATTATATTCTTGTCACTACAAAATTTTATATTGATATCATTGAAAACTTATATTGCTCCGCTTTTAAAAATTATAAAATTAAAATAAAACCGCTGTTAAGAAAACCTTTTTTAACGTTATTAAATGAAATCTGGAGCTAGTATGTTGTCAACAGATTATAAATTTAGAAGATACCAAAAACAACTTATAAATATTTTTATTACTAAAAGTTCTGTTTCTTTAAAAGATAAAACAATCTTGGAAATCGGCTCAGATTTTAATTTGAATGTTGCCAGATATTTTATTTCACAAGGCGCAAAAGAAGTGGTTTGTGTTAATCCTAAATTCCCGGAAACTCTTAAATCTCCTGATAAAAGGATTAGATTAATTAAAGATTTCGGGGAGCAAACGCAGCTTCCTGATGGGTATTTTGATATTATTTTCGGTATTGCATTACTTGAACATGTGCTGCATGTAACAGAATTAGTCAAAGAAGTTAAGCGTATGTTAAAATTCACAGGCGTTGCTTTTTTGCAAGGCTGCCCGCTCTATACTAGCAAAGCAGGACATCACCTATGGGTACAACGACAGGACATATGCTATAAATTTTCTGATGATACAAATCCTTTTGAGAACTGGGAACATTTATGCTGTGAGTCAGAAGAAGAATTAACCCAATGCCTTAAAAATAAAAATATTCCGGAAGAGCATATAAGATACATACTAAACTATCTCTTGTCTGATGACACTTCTAAATTCACTGCCAATAAAATTCTTTCACTTGTAAAACAGGTAAAAGGTTTAAGCATTGAATCTTTTATTGGATACGACACGACAAAACCAAACCAATATTACTATTGTGCATTGGAAAAATATAGCAAGCAGGATTTAAGAGCTAAGGAAATCAGAATATACATAGAACACAGGCTGTATAATATTTTATCTAAACCGGTTAAGATTTTGAAAAAGTTTTTGAAAGGACTTATTCTGAGTGTTAAGATATATTTTTACTAAATACCCTGAACTATTTAACCTTTTCAGGGCATTTGCATTTTTGATTTTTGATATTCTTGATACAGATTATTTACTTAAATATGTTTTATACTTAAAAAAACTTATTAAAGTGCAAGTAATTAACTTTTTGAAATATTCAAATACTAATAATAAAATTCTGATTTTAGAGCCAAACAATTGTCATGGAGAAACAATACCATCTGTATACAAATATTTCAAAGATTTAGGTTATTGCTCTGATATCTTAATAACGCCAAAACTTGCAAGGACAGGGTGCTTATATGGCATAAGAGATTTAAAAGTAAATAAGTATGTCATACCGGAAAATTACTGGTATCATATTCTAAACAATCCCGGAATTATAAAAAAATACAAACTTATATTTTTTAATTCTTATAACATATACATCAAAAAGGGAAACAAAAATATTTATGAAGTTTACAAATTAAACATTGCTTCAGAACATGTACAACATTGCGGATTTATACACCGTATAGAAAAATGGGATTTCAACAACAAATTTACGCCTTTTACACTTGCCAATATACCCAATCCCAAAGCTAACGCAATAAAAATGCTAAATCCTCATTATTTTGGAGAATTTAAATATACAGGCAAACACAAAAACATAAGATTTATTATGGTTGGTGCGATTGAATCCGAGAGAAGAAATTGTAAATTACTTATAAACGCAGTACAGGAACTGCACAATAAGGGGTATAAAAATTTTAAAATAATAATAATCGGACGCGGGAAATTAGAAAACATTCCAAATAATATAAGAAAGTACTTTATTATAAAAGGGAAACTATCATTTCCCGCAATGTATAAAGAAATGAAAAAAGCTGATTATTTTCTTCCTCTGCTTGATCCTGATAATCCGGAACACGACCGGTATCTAACCCGGGGCACAAGCGGCAGCTTTCAGCTGATATACGGATTTTTAATGCCGTGTCTCATACACGAAAAATTTGCTGCTTTACACGGTTTCAATATTAAAAACAGTTTTATTTATAATGATAATAAAGAATTAGCATTGGCTATGCAAGATGCAATTAAACAAAGTTCTATTGAGTATTCACAAATGCAAATTGAATTAAAAAAATATGCAGATGAATTATATAAAATTTCAACATATAATTTGTCATCTTATATGCAATCAATAGGACTTTTGATTTAATTGTTAAAAAAACTCATTCATGTTATGGTAAATATTATAAGCATAAGTTATATAGAAAGAGTGTTAAAAGAATTTGAACTTCATTTGTGAAACAAAACTTTGTACAGCCTGTTCGGCTTGCGCTTCAATATGTCCGGTAAAAGCAATTACTATGGAAGAGAATTCTGAAGGATTTGAATATCCTGTTATAAATCAGGATTTATGTATCAATTGCGGGAAATGTGTTTCTGTTTGTCCGGAAAATAACAGACCGGAGTTTAATAACACTCCGTTAAAAGTTTTTGCTGCCATAGGAAAAGATAAGTATAGACTGCGCTCTTCTTCAGGAGGAGCATTCAGCGTTCTTGCAGAATATGTACTTTCCAATGGCGGTTACGTTTGCGGTGCAGCATTTGACGATAATTGGAATGTAAAGCATATTGTAATTTCCGAAGTAAGTGAATTAATAAGGCTTAGGGGCTCCAAATATTTACAAAGTAAGACAGAACAATGCTTCACAGAGATAAAAAAATTATTAGACTTAGGAAAAACCGTTTTATTTTCAGGCACTCCTTGTCAAGTTGCAGGACTATATAATTATATAGGCGGCAAAGACAAGTATGCCGGCCTGATTACAGCTGAAGTATTATGTCATAGCGTTTCAAGCCCGAAAGTTTTCAGAAAATTTCTTAATGAAAATGTAAGCAATGAAACCATTAAGGATATTGACTTTAGGTTTAAAAACGAAGATCCGAACCTCAAACAATTGTTGCTAAAAATAGTGACGGATAAAAATGAAAATATAATGCGGTATAATATAAATCCTTACACACGCATGTTTTTGAATGATCTTATTAATCGAATTGCTTGTGCCGAATGTAAGTATGCACAAGAAAATCGAATCGGAGATTTCACTCTGGGCGACTTCTGGGGAATTGAAAAATATAACAAAACTCTTGAACCGTACAATGGCATTTCCTTAATTATAACTAACAACAGTAAGTCCGAAAGTATCTTTAATGAATTAAAAAATGAATTCAAATATCTGGAAGAAGTTCCGTTTAGCATTGCTAAACAAGGTAACAAGACACTTACAAGCCCGCTTGGAATGCACCCGAAAAGGAATGAGTTCTTTAAGAATATTGACAAACTATCTATTGCAAAAAACGCAAAAGCTTGTCTTGATAATAAATATGATGCCGCAATATTAAATTTTTGGTACACATGTAATTATGGCGCCGTATTAACGGCCTACGCTTTGCAAGAATTACTTATATCCAACGGTTATTCCGCACAAATTATTAACAATTGTCCTGAAAAATATAAAAACAGTGAATGGTTTTATCGAGGATTTGATAAAAAGTACCTTAATCTGACAAAACATTATAAAAATCCGGAAGATTTAAATGAACTAAACAAATATTTTAATACTTTTATTACAGGTTCCGATCAGGTATTTCGGCCGGAATATGGAGGACATAAAACTTACTCATACAAATTTCTTGATTTTGCGGGTTTTGATAAAAAGAAAATTGCTTTTGCCGCGAGTTTTGGACAAGACTATATTAATTGCACACAAGAAAGTTTCAATGACATACAAAGAATGTTAAGCAGTTTTGATTATATCTCCGTCAGAGAAAGTTCCGGTGTGCAAATTTGTCAAAATTACTTCGGAATTGAAGCTAAACATATTTTAGATCCGGTATTTTTAGCAGAAAAGGATATTTTTGAAAAACTCGCTGCAGATTCTTGCAAAGATTATTCTAATAAGATTATAGCTTATGTGTTGGATAAAAATAATGAATACTCAAAATTATACAATAAATTATCCTCCGGGGCTGAAATATATGTAATAAATCCTGAAAAAGATTCAATACAAGACTTTCTTAAGGCTATAAAGCAAGCTAAATTTGTTATAACGGATTCCTACCATGGAGTCTGCTTTTCATTAATATTTAACAAACCGTTTTTGAGTATTATAAATCAAAACAGGGGAACTTCCCGTTTTAAATCTTTAATACAAACATTTGATATAGGAAATTATTTTTTCCAAAATATAAATCAAGCTCTAAACATTTCAATTGATGAAATTAATATTGATTATACAAAGATAAATGATAAAATTGCAGAATTAAGAAAGTTTGCCATAAATGAATTAAAAAAAGCATTAGATACACCTAAAAAGTTTTCTCCTGAAGTTGTTTTGCAACACTTGCAAGAAATCCGGGAAGAAAATAAAGTTCTGCAAATAGAAAATAAAATTTTAAAAGAAGAAATATTAAAATTAAATAAGTACCACAAAACTATTTTGCTTTTTAAAGGAATTTTTACTACTTAAACAAGCGAGGAATCATCGCATAGAGAAATATTACAATATATGATATAGAATATACAGGTGTGTTTTACCCATTATTATCCCAGAGTTTGGATGGATTTAATCCCTTTTATGCCATCAGCAATATTGCACCTTGGGGTTCTGCGTCCTCTTTTCTCCAATAAAAAAGAGTCCTTTCGGACTCTTCTTTATTGTCGATGGCGGGACTTGTCTTGGTCGCTCGCGTTTAACGGCAATTCCGTGTTTTGTTTTCGTGATTTCATCACTCCAAACAAAAGCACTCCAGCCTCAGCTCGCTCCCGCTGAACCCGCAAAAACTGATTAAATCCCTCACCAATCAAGCATATTAAAAAGGGGATAACAAGTGTTATCCCCTTTTTAATTGTCGATGGCGGGACTTGAACCCGCAAGGATCTCTCCACACGCCCCTCAAACGTGCGCGTATACCGATTCCGCCACATCGACTCACTTGTTTTATTCAATTTTCAATTGCTTTGTGGCGGACTCGGTATTTATCTTATATACGGCTCACGGGGCTTAAGCCCGATTCGCCTGCCATCCACTCAAAACGATTATTTATCGTTTTGTGCGGAGTCCTTGCCACATCGACATAATTTGTTATTCTGTTTTCAGCTGCTTTGTGGCGGACTCGGTATTTATCTTATATACGGCTCACGGGGCTTAAGCCCGATTCGCCTGCCGTCCACTCAAAACGATTATTTATCGTTTTGTGCGGAGTCCTTGCCACATCGACATAAAACTATATTTATTTTTCAATGCGCTTCCCGCGCACAATCTATATTATCACAAAAAAAATTTTGTTACAAATTTTATATTTTTATTGACATAATACTTCCTCTGTTTGAAAATAAAACCATAGAAAGAAGGTAAGTAATATGAATATTACATCGGTCTCTTTAGGAGAAAATAATACTCTTAGAAAAAACATGTTTATTAAATATTCCAATAGTTTTATGTCTATGATGAACAACAACGGTGAAGCAGTTGAAAAAGCACAAAAAGTTAATCCTGTTAACAATAAAAAACTTGATAAATCTATGGGCATTGAAACGTTAACTATATTCCCTAAACAAGTTATAGACGGTAAAACCATTATTACAGCCTAAAATATCTGAGGAGAAGTATGATACTAAAAATATTTAGAATGCCGCACAACAGATTCGTGCCTGAATACAAAACAGAAGGTGCAGCCGGCATGGATTTATGCGCTGCTATTGATGAAGAAATTACACTGCAGCCGCTTGAAAGGAAACTAATCCCTACAGGACTGAAAATTGAACTTGAACACGGGTATGAAGCTCAAATACGCCCTCGTTCAGGTCTGTCAATTAAGCACGGAATAAGTCTTATTAACTGCGTCGGAACCATTGACGAAGATTACAGAGGAGAAGTTTGTATCCCGGTCGTAAACCTTTCCAATGAACCTTATACTATTAAGCCGGATGAACGCATTGCACAAATGATTATAGCTAAATATGAACAGGCTAAAATTGAAGTTGTAACTGAGTTGTCAGAAACTGAAAGAGGAACCGGCGGTTTCGGCTCTACAGGTAAATAATACTCTTGCTAAAGATTTAAGTTTTGTTGCAATAATTTGATATTATTGCCTTTACCACTTGACGCCCGCTGAAAAAAAGTATAGAATGAGTGCATGACGCTAATTACGTCTGGGTTATTAAATATTTAGGAGATCAAGTCATGTACCAAGATGAAACGCTTATTTGTGAGGACTGCGGAGCTGAATTCGTTTTTACCGCAGGTGAACAAGAGTTTTTTGCAGAAAAAGGGTTAACAAATAAGCCAAAAAGATGCGCAAACTGCAGAAAAATTAAGAAACAAATGCACAGAGGAAAGAAAAAAATGCACGATGCTGTTTGCGCTAAATGCGGAAAACAAACACAAGTGCCTTTTAATCCTACGCAAGGCAGAGATGTTCTTTGCAAAGAGTGTTTTGATGCTGAAAAAGCTGCTGCAGCTGAATCAACAGAAGTTGCGGCTTCTTAATTAAATAATTTTCTTTACAAAGAGCGGTCTGAATTACATCAGCCGCTCTTTTTTTAATTTCTGAATCCTCCTATCAGATTCAATAACCTTTTTCTTCAAATCTTCATCCCGCTCAACCAACTTTACAAGACCATCTATTAACCCTATCATTTCAGGGTTTGCATCTCTGAAAATAAACATATCAACACCGGCTCGTATTGCCATTTCACACGCATCCAGGCTTCCAAAATCCTGAACGCCTTTCATTACCATATCATCAGTTATTACAACACCATCATATTTCATAATGTTTCTCAAATAGCCAACCACATTTTTGCTAAGAGATGCGGGAATTGTTTCTTTATCAAAGCAAGTGCAATGAAGATGTGCAACCATTATCATTTCAACATTCAAATTGTCTCTAAATGGCTTTATATGGACTTTCTCCATATCCCCCAGAGATAAATCAATCACCGGAAGCGTTAAATGACTGTCCTTTGAAGCGTCACCATGTCCGGGAAAATGCTTAAGACAAGGAATAATTCCATTTTTCCTGTATATCTCAGACACAATTCTTACACATTTTGAAACTTCTTCCGGATTGGAAGAAAAAGCCCTTTCTCCTATTATCGGGTTATCGGGATTTGTATTAACGTCTGCACACGGCGCAAAATTAAGATTTATACCATAATCCGAAAGTTCTTTTGCAATTTTTTCGTTTTGTCTGATTAAAAAACCATCTCCTTTTTCATAAGCAAATTTCGGAGAAAGGTATCTTGCATGAATATTTTCCGTACGTTCTACCCTGCCGCCTTCTTGATCTATGGACAAAAATAAAGGTACAGAAACGCTGCTTTTTATATCATCAATCAAATTTTTAAACTGTTCTTTTGAATCAATATCCCGCGTAAAAAATATCACTCCGCCAAGCCCTCCATTTAAAGCTTTATCCAGTGATGAACGGTTATCTGCTCCTCCTGTTCCGAGAATAAATTTCTGATAAATAAGCTGTTCCATAAAATAATCATACATTTAATTGATAATAAAAATCAACTTTTTATGTAGTATAATTAAGTTAAGATTAAAAGGAGTATAGGGGCAAATATGAAAAAAATTTTTCTATCAATATTAGTTGGATTTTTATTGCTGTCAGCAATTTCTCTGGACGTATCAGCCGCAAAAAAATCTTCAAAACTTTCTAAAGAAGCTATTACGGAAATGTCTGACACTATTGACAAATTGACACAAAAAATTTACGGCAAGGCATTATTGTCTCCGCAGGATAATGAACAATTAATAGGTATAAAAATTAAACTGGATAATCAAATGCTAATGTCGCCATCTACAGAGCTGGCTCCTTTGTATTATAAAGCCGGAAATGTATATCGCCTGCGCGATATGAAACCGGAAGCTATTGAATGTTATCAAACAATCCTGGAGAATTTTTCCGATACAGCGCTGGCACCAAAGGCAAGAACTGCACTTGAAGCTTTAGGAGTAACTGTTACTGCACCAACTTTGACTGATGAAAATTCTGAAGAAAATGAAGAAATTTGACAATAAAAAAGGAGGTTTAAAACCTCCTTTTTTATTTTTAACACTTACTTTGTTGTTTGAATAAACAAACTTATCAAATCGTTTAAAGCTGAGTATTGTTTTTGATAGCTTTGAGATTGTTTTTCCAAGGCTAAAATTTGTTTCTTATATTCTTGAATAGACGCCTGGCATTCTCTTGCAGATACCTTTAAATTTTCCTGTACCTGCTGTGCATCCTGCAGAACACTCTTCATTGAAATTCCCAATGCTTCCATAGTCTGCTTAATAATTTGAGCACCGGTATGTCTTGACACACCGCTCGGAAGTTGTGATATCAATTTTTTAAGAACCGTTATATTAGCAGGCATTTCAAATGATTCACTCATTGTTTCCGAAACCGGAGCTTGCACAGGTTTCGACTCTGTAAAAAACGGATCCTTTTCTTCTGTTACATCATCAAAGAAATTTGTATTTTTTACAGGTTTTGCCGGCTCTGAAAAAATATCATCCGATGATGAAGCAAAAATATCATCATTTATAGGATTACTAACAGGAACAGTATCAAAACTTATATCCTGATTCTCTTGTATATCCATGCTTTCGGCTTGCTTTTTAAGAGCTTCCACTATTTTCTTTCCAACACTTTCATTATTAGGCATATTTTATACTCCCTCATAGGTTTACCTAAGTTATTATATTTTAAACATGCTAAAAATCCAATAAAATGTTATGTTTTGTTAAAAAGAAAAACTTCTCAATCAACCAAAGGGGCCGGCTCAATGAGCCGGCCCCTTTTCTGATTCTTTTAATTTTCTACATATTCTCTTAAGCGTTTACTTCTATTTGGATGACGAAGTTTTCTCAGTGCCTTTGCTTCTATTTGTCTGATACGTTCACGTGTAACTCCGAATAATTGTCCGACTTCTTCAAGAGTTCTCTGACGTCCGTCATCCATACCGAATCTAAGTCTTAATACATCTCTTTCTCTTGGAGAAAGGGTACAAAGAACTTCAGCCAAATCTTCTCTTAAAAGCTCTGATGCAACTGTTTTAATCGGAGCATCCGCTTCTTTATCTTCTATAAAATCACCCAGTCTTGAATCTTCTTCTTTGCCAATAGGAGTTTCAAGTGACAAAGGTTCTTGAGCAATTTTCACAATTTCTCTTAATTTAGAAATTGATACACCCATTTCGGAAGCAAGTTCTTCTTCGGTAGGTTTTCGCGAAAGTTCCTGAGCAAGACGTCTTGTAACTTTCTTTAACTTATTAATTGTTTCTACCATATGAACAGGTATACGGATTGTTCTTGCCTGATCGGCAATTGCTCTTGTAATTGCCTGTCTTATCCACCATGTTGCATAAGTTGAGAATTTAAAACCTCTTTCGTGATCAAATTTTTCTGCCGCACGTATTAAACCGAGATTACCTTCCTGAATAAGGTCTAAGAAAAGCATGCCGCGGCCTACATATTTTTTTGCTATACTGACAACCAAGCGTAAATTTGCCTGAACTAATTTGCGCTTTGCTATAGCACCCGGAGTTCCGCCCTGAATAATTTTTCTTGCCAGTTCTATTTCTTCGCTTGTTGATAATAATTTTATACGACCGATTTCTCTCAGGTAAAGTCTCACAGGATCTTCTACCGCTACGCCCTTCGGAACTTCCGTATCAAATTCCGAATCTCTTGATGAATCGGAATCCATCATATAAAAATCATCACTTTTGATATCGCCAAGTTTTGAAGAAGTTATAATATCTTCGATATTATCTGTACCTAAATCAGTTTCAATATAATCTACGGTATCATCTTCCTCCTTTTCGGCATCAAAATCTAGCAAATCAATATTTTCATCTTCTACACTTACTACAGATGAATGTGAATTTCTTTTTTGGGTCATTATTTATCTCCAGTTCTTAACTTTATTTTATCTCTGAGTTGCATTTGTATTTTTAACGCCTCCGTATCGTCGTCATTTACTTGTTTATACTGACGGCGAAGTATTTCGGCTTCTTTTTCCTGGTAACATCTTTTTAGTCTTGCAACATTTTCCCTTACTGCATTCTTAAACTCGTCAGGTTCAAGACCATTGAATGATTCCGAGAGTTCAACTATATCGGTTAATATATGGGTCAAATTATCATCCTCAATGAATTCTGTATATAAATTTTTTACGAGTTCCTTAACATTATTTATTGTACACGCCAATTTGTCAATTGTATTTTTTACAATTATTAACGTTTCATCTTTTATAATATTTTCGGGTAATAATTCATTGATTTGTTGGTAAGTTAAAACATTGCCACTTGCTAGAAAAACGCTCAATAAATTTTTTTGCGCTTTTATTTCAATTTGTGAAGAATTTGTTACAACTTTTTTACTGAAATTTGGACGTTCGGAATAAATCAGCATATTTTCATGCCTTGCCAGTTCTTTTAACATTGCATTTTCATCAATATTTAATGCTGATGAAACCATTTTTACATATTCCGATTGAATAATTTTATTATTTACATCCTTAAGTATTTCTATTATTTTTTCTACCAGTTGAGCTTTTTCTTGCGGCGTTTTTACTGAATTTTTATCTTTTAATACATTATTCAATAAAAAATCTATGAGCAATGGGGCATTCTTTATATACTCTTTAAAAGCTTCACCGCCCATTGTTCTGATAAATTCATCCGGATCCTTTCCTTGCGGGGGAGATACCACACGTATTTCACACGCATATTTGTCATCCGCGGTTGAAGAAATATGGCTTTCGTCAAATTGTTTTATTCCGCCCAGAGCAGCAAGAGTTTCTTTTATAACTTCCCCGCCTCTTTTTGTGGCATTAATACCGGCACTATCAGTATCAAATGACAAAAATATTTTTCTTGATTTTGTGTAACGTGAAAGTAATTTTACATGCTCTGCAGTCATCGCAGTTCCGCAGGAAGCAACCGCATTTTCCACACCGTGTGCCTGTGCGGAAATTACATCAAAATATCCTTCCATAATAAGAACACTATCTTCATTTTTTATTGCATCCTGAGCAGTATAAAGCCCGAAAAGAATTTTACTTTTGTTGTATATCAATGAGTCTGATGAATTTAAGTACTTAGGATTTTGCCCCTCGTCAACCGCACGGGCGCCAAATGCAACATAATCACCGTTTTCATTTTGTATGGGAATAATTATTCTGTTTCTGAATCTGTCAATCCAGCCGCCTGAGTTTGACTTCAATATCAGACCGGCTTTTTCCAAAACCTCATCTTTAAATTCTTTTTTCAATTCTTTATACAAAGTATCGTATTTATTTGGCGCCCAGCCGAGAGTAAATCTGTCAATAACGCTATCATCCACACTTCTTGCCCGCAGAGCCGTCATTGCTTTATTGGCATCATCAGCGCTTCTTAATTGTTTATGATAAAACTTAGCAGCTTTTTCACATGCTTTTATCATTTCTTTTTTTAAATCCTTTGTCTCCGAAGAAGGACTGTATTTTTTTGGAAGCTCTATTCCGTATTTTTCAGCCAATTCAAGTATGACATCTTTGTACTCGCGGTTTTGAATTTTTACAAGAAAACTTAAAGCATCACCGCCTTCGCCGCAGGAAAAGCATTTAAAAATACCGCGGGAAGGGCTTACTGACATAGAAGGCTTTTTGTCGTTATGAAACGGACATAATCCCCAATAATTGGCTCCGCTCTTTTTTAAAACAACATATTGTGATACAACGTCTACTATATCCAGCCGGTCTTTAATCTGAGAAATAACTTCTTCAAATGAATTTGCCATACCAACATTTTAGCACTAAAAAGATAAATGTGTACAAGCTCTGTCAGCGTTTTTAAATCGTTCGCTAATAATTTAATTTTCTACTTATTTAAATATTCACTTATACCCTCTACAATACCTTCTGCCGCATTACGCGCAAAATCTTCTCGTGTATATAATAGAGTATCAAAAGGATTAATCATATAGGCAGTTTCGATTAAAACTCCGACATAATCTGCCGGACGAATAACCGCAAAACTGGCCGGTTTTACTCCGTCTTTCCAAGTCCCGGCCTTTTTTGTTATTGATTTTTCCAAGATTTTTGCTAATTCTTTTGAATTATTATTAAAATAAAATACACTCGTTCCTCTATGTTTGAATGTATTAAAAGAAACATCACCTACTGAATTTAAATGTATACTTAAATATATATCTATATCATTTTCTTTTGCGATTTTTATTCTGTCTTTAAGTGTAATATTACCGTCACATTCCCGAGTCATTACAACTTTGGCACCTTTTTCTTTTAATATTTGCTGCAATTCAAGCGCTATTTTAAGATTTATATTCTTTTCCTCATCACCCAGACAGCCAACTGCACCTTTTTGTGAGCCGCCATGCCCGGCATCAACTAATATCGTGCAATCCTCAAATGTTCGCGGAACTTCACAGACCTTAACAGTATATAATCCGTTAACTAAACTTACATGATAAAAATATTTATCTGGTTTCGGAATATTTACGGTATAAACTGAAGATTCCGACAGTTCTGGATTATAAACTTTAAAAACAATTTCCTTATCTTTATCCTCTATAGTATATGGTAAATTCCCGGTAAAAGATATTGTCTGCACAACCGCATTTTTATACCTTTCACTATTCATATTAATAAATTTTGCAGGATCTTCTGCAGTTTCACAAACATTTTCCACATCACTTTTTGCAATCCATGCTGTTTTATCTTCTGAAAGATAAACTCTGTAATATCCGTCTTTTTCTCCGTTTATTAATATTCTTGTATCTTTAAATAAATACGATAGTATATTAAAGCCATCCTCCGCAGGCGCACTTCTGAGAGGAGTATCATTTAACTTAACTAATACCGGACGGCGGCTGAATTCCTGAACCTCTACCTGAGCTTTAGAGATGTTTGTTTTTTTATAAATGTTATAAACCTTAGTACTGTAATTTGAACGTACAACTATACGATTCTCGCCGTCATTTAATTTAACGGAATGTGCAAACGCACCATTTGAAGCAGTGTAAACTTTTGTATTATTTATCATTATTGATTCGGAATTTCTAGCTTTGCCCGCAAACAAAATATAAGCAGTACTGACATTTAAATCCCTCTGAACCGGCTGAAACAATTCATAACCGTACGTTGCGGCCGGACATACCGTTAACAAAGAAACAAATACCAATACTTTTTTTACTAAACGATAGCTGAACAAAACAATCTCCCTCTTAATTTGTATACATTATACATAAAAATAAGGATGCAAGCAAAGAGCCGGCATCCTTATTATGCATATTATTAAAATTTAAACCGGTAACGTTTTGACAGCAGCCTTTGCTCTCTTCAAAGAATTTTCTTTTCCGATAATAGCAAGAGTTACCACCATATCAGCTCCGCAAAGCCTTCCTGTTACCGCCGCACGAATTGCCCACATAGTAAACTTCGGTTTATAGCCTTTTTCTTCTTTAAATTTGGCTCTGAATACTTCAAGCTTTTCATGCAGATTTTCTTCCGTCCATTCCCAATTTTCAGCCTGTTCTATAAATGATTCAAGAACATCTTGTGAAAGTTCGGTATTAAGTTCAGCCTGCGCTTTTTCATCAATTTCAACCTTATCGCCGCCAAAGAAATATGCTACCGCATCAGTAATATCCGAAAGTAATGTCAAAGGTTCATAAGTAATATCTATCATCCTGTTGTACTGTTCTTCCGTAAGCTCGCTTAAATCATATTTTGTCAAATACTTTTTAAGCTTTTCTCTCAAAACATCTTTCGGAAGCATTTTTATATAATGACTGTTCATCCATTTCAGTTTGTCATATTCAAATATAGAATTTGAGGAAGATATTTCGTTAATTCTAAAATCAGCCGCAATCTCATCAATAGTTTTGATTTCCTGCCCATCGGAAGGAGACCAGCCGAGAAGAGCAACAAAATTTACAAGAGCTTCAGTTAAATAACCTTGCTCAACAAAATCTGAAACGGCAGTTGCACCGTGCCTTTTTGAAAGTTTGCTTCTATCCGGTGCCAGAATCATTCCCAAATGTCCGAATTTTGGAACTTCAAAACCTAAAGCTTCAAAAATCAAAATTTGTTTATAAGTATTAGAAATATGATCTTCACCTCTTATAACATGAGATATTTTCATAAGCGCATCATCAATCACAACCGCGTAATTGTATGTTGGTGTTCCGTTAGACTTCATTATTACAAAATCGCCGATAAGATTAGTATCCATGTGGAGTTTACCTTTTACTAAATCATCAAACTCCAAGATTGAAGAATCATGAAAAGCTTTCTGAGCCTTTGCTACATTAAACCTTATTGCAGGTTTTCTCCCCTCAGCACGCAATTTTTCTTTTTCTTCTTCTGTTAGATTTTCACATTTCTTTGAATATACGTACGCTTTTTTATTTTTAGAAGCTTCTTCTTTTTCGGCTTCTAACTCTTCGGGTGTACAAAAACATTCATATGCAAAACCTGCATCCAACAATTTTTGTATATATTTCGGATAAATATCAAATCTCTGAGATTGAGTGTAAGGTCCGTATTCTCCGCCTACATCAGGACCCTCATCCCAATTAAGCCCCAATGCTTTTAGACTGTCAAAAATATTATCTACATATTCCTGACTTGTTCTCTCAGCATCTGTATCTTCGATTCTTAATATAAATTTCCCGTTATTTTTCTTTGCAAATAAATAATTAAATAAAGCTGTTCTTGCCGTACCGATGTGAAGATTTCCGCTCGGTGACGGTGCTATTCTTACTCTTACTTCTGACATAATTTTATCCTTCCTTTTTGCTTAATTATACAACAAACCAAGTATCAAATACATATAATACTAATAATTTTGCTGCCAAATAAAATTACACCGACAAGAATACTTATAATTGTTGCAAACATAACCGCGCCGGCCGAAATATCTTTCGCCATACCGACCATTCTCGAATACTTATTATGATATATTGAATCTAAAGTAAATTCTATAGCAGTATTAAGCATTTCGGCCACAATTACCAATCCGATTACAAATAACAAAAGGCAAAGTTCTAGTGCTGAAAAGTTTAAACACAAAGCTGCAAACATTACAAGAATAGCCACAGTAACGTGAATCCTTATATTCAATTCACTTTTTAATACCAATCTAAAACCTTTTCGTGCGTTTTTAAAAGTATTATTAAATCCTTGTGATTTAAATTTTGTCATATTCGATACACTCCAGAGCTTTGCGCTGTTCCCTTACAACAAAATTGTATTCTTCTTCACTTTGATGGTCAAATCCTAACAAATGCATCAGACCATGACTTATTAAAAAAAACAACTCCTGTTCTTTATTTGCGGATAAACTTATATCCCGATTTGTCCCTTCTATAACCTTATCCAATGCGATTATAATTTCCCCGAGATTTATTTCTCCATCAAATATAAAACTGTTATCATCATCCGCAAAAATGGCAAATGTTATAATATCAGCCGGATAATCTTTATTTCTGTATTCTTTGTTTAATTCATGAGTTTTTTCAGAATCGCAAAAAACTATATCAAAGGTTATAGTATCATATTTTTTGCCGGACAAACAGGATTTATTTCCCAAAGTTTTTATATAAAACTCCAGCATTTTTCTTGTTTTATCTATAATATCCTTTTCATCCAATTTCCAACCGTCAAAAATATTTTCTGTAAAAATATTAATTGTTGTCATTCTTTTTGTTTTCCAGTTCTTTAACCTTTGACTCCATATCTTTATCAAGTGAAGGTTTTAGAACATCATGATTTAACATATTGTTCTTGTCAAGTTCTTGAACCAAATCGTTATGGTATTTAATTCTCTTGTGATGCATGCCTCTTAACATTCTTGAAAATGTTTCCGCAATTGTTTTCAAATCTTTTAACGTCAACGGCGAATCCGACAACTGTCCGTCATTTAAGCGCTCTTTTATAATCTTATTTATTATAGCATCAATTTCTTCATTAGAAGGATTTTTTGCAGCTCTTACCGCTGACTCTACCGCATCTGCAATCATTAAAATGGCGGTTTCTTTCATATTAGGCTTTGGCCCCGGATACCTAAATTGCTCTTCTTTTACGTTATCTGCACCTTCCTCTTTTAAAGCTTCATTATAGAAATAACTTACCAAACTTGTACCGTGGTGCTGTAAAATAAAGTTATTAATAACTTGCGGCAAATGAGCATCTTTTGCAAGCTCTATACCATCTTTCGGATGTGCAGTTATCAACATTTTGCTAAATCTTGGCGTACACGCTTTATGAGGATTTTCAATGCCGTAAAAAGACTGGTTTTCCACGAAAAACATCGGTCTTAAAAGTTTTCCGATATCATGATACATTGCGCCGACACGTGCCAAAACCGGATTTGCACCAATTGCTTCAGCGGCATTTTCACATAAGTGAGATACCGTTAAACTATGATTAAATGTTCCAGGAGCTTCTTGCATAAGTCTTTTTAAAAGTTCCTGATTGTGATCGGCCAACTCTGCCAATCCGTATGGAGTCAGAATCCTGAAAATATTTTCAATTATAGGAAGAACTCCTAAAACTAAAATTCCGCTTATGACAAAACAGTTTACAACTATAAAACCTAAATCTCTTAAAATTAAAAGATTATCTATGTCCATCATGTATTTTTCAAGAAAATATATTCCGCCCACTATTAATACACCGGCCAAAGAGATTTTTGAACTTACTATTAATAAATCTGAACGTTTTGAGAATTTTAACCTGGATACCGCGGTCATTACAACTGTATTCAGAAGCATAAAAGAAACTATAACCTCGATATTCCAATGCATTCCTATCGCAATCAAAGCAAGAATTATAGTTGATGCAAAATACGCATTACGTGGTGTCGTAAAGATTGAAAGCAATATCGTATACGCCGGAATAGGTATTATATAAGGAGAAAACCCCGTCGGCAGTAAGACCGATATAAAAGCAAGTATTAAAGTAAATGTACCTGCCATTGTCATATGTTTCGCATCATAATATTGCTTCTCAAAATTTCGTTCGTATTGTAAAAATACAAAAGTAAAAAATGCCGTAAGAATAAATAAACCTAATATGCCGCCGTAATTAATTTCAAGTACATTATACCCTGCAGCTCTTAATGCATCTCTTTTTAGTTTGGTTACAGGTTCACCTTCAAATACAATTTTATCACCTTTTTTAAACACAACTTCATATGGTTTTACGGCATTTTGTGCATTCTTTTTGGCAATTTCCGTTGCAAACTCATCTACAACAAGATTCGGAACAATTATTTGATTCAAAATTCCGGTAATTAATGCTACTTGGTACTTAGGAACATTATTTGGCAAATTTTTCCTGATAATCTCGTCAACGTTATTATTTTCAAAATCTTTTGACGAAACTCCTACATTTAACACTGCTGATAGAGTTATCTTAGCATTATCAAAAACATTTCTTAAATCTGTTTCATTAGATTTTAATAAGAAATCAACAAGACCTTTCTTACCTGACTCGTCAAACAGTACATTTAATTCCTCTTTTTTTACATTGTCACTTACACTTTTTTCCCTGATTCGCAGGACGGAATTTTGAAGCGTTGCCAGGCTTGTTGCAATAAATTCATCCTCTGCCTGCGTTAATATTGGCTCTACATTTTGTGCCACTTCTTTTTTGTGCAGCTCTGTCTTTTTTGTATCAATAACTTTGATATCTTTTTGCGCAACAATATCTCTTTTGCTTATACCGTTCTCTATAACTTTTTGAAAGAAAAAGTTTTGTGACGATATCGTAACTGTCAGCAGAAATGTAAACAATATAAAACATACAACATTTCTGAAATTTTTTGACGATATAAAATCTAAAAATTTTTGCATAAATTACCCTTTATAGTTCTCATTTCTTTTTACTACAAATCCGCATTTTGTACAAGCGAGAACATTTCCTGTACTATCTACCGGCATAAAATTATGCCTGCAATTTAATGCTTCATCCGGCGATTCTCCAAACTCCTCTTTATATAAACCCTCCGGATTAGCCTTATTTCCTCTTTTATTTTTATTAAGCCATTTTATAAAAAGTTCAATAATATACATAATAATTTTTTGCATTCAGGTTTGCAATATAGTTTTATATTTTAAAACCAAACGGCAAAAAATCACTCATTTTTCTTATGTTCAAACCTGATTTGTCTGCAGTTATAATTTCGATTTCATTTTCCCCTTGAAATTCATACATAACTTGCCGGCAAGCTCCGCAAGGATAGCAATCGTCCTCATTCGGAGAAAAAATTGCTACTGCCGAAATTTCTTTTTCCCCTTCAGAAATTGCTTTAAATATTGCACATCTTTCCGCACAAATTGTCATTCCGAAAGATGAGTTCTCAATATTACACCCTGTGTATATTTTCCCGCTTCCGGCACATACAGCGGCACCTACCGCAAATTTTGAAAACGGAGAATAAGACATTTTTGATGCCTCACGCGCTTTATCCATTAATAAATTGTAATCACAAGTCATACCACATATTATAACTGATTTTAAGCCAAATAAATCCGTTAATTAGTTGATATTATAAATTATCGCTTCCAAACACGAGCTAAAAGCTCTTTTGCATAATCCATTTTAAATACAATATTCAAAACCGAATATATTCCCGATGCAGAAATCATTACAAGAACAATTTTAAATATCTCAAAAATATATTTCGGAAACACCAATCTATCACATGCCAGACATATGAACCAGCAGATTGTAAATGTTATCACTCCTGCCGTAAACATTTTTAAAAGATTAAAAAATAATGATTTATAATCCAGGCGGACTTTTTTATATATAAATATTCCCAAAAATACTGCGTTAAACAATGTCACAAAAGAAGTAGACAATGTAATTCCGGCTATCCCCATATCAAGTTTAAGAATTAATAACCAGTTTAGAACCGCTTTGAGAGCTATTGATGACATTGCTATAATAAATGGAGTTTTAGAATCATTAAATGCATAATAAACTCTGGTTATTGAATCTCTAAACACATATGGGAGTATTGATATTGAAAGATAACACAACGCCTCAGATACCATAACGACGGCGCCGGCATCAAAGGCTCCGCGCTCAAATATCAAAGAAATACCGTCTTTTGCAAGCAGCAATATCAATATAAACATAGGAATCCCAACAAAAAATAAAACTCCGACTCCTTTGTTAAAATATTTCTTAATGGCTTCCAAATCTCCTTCACCTGCAAGTCGTGAAAATATAGGGAATAATGGAACTAAAAACGCCGTAACCAAAATACCGACAGGGAATTGAAAGATTCTGTTTGCAAAAACAACAGAAGTCCAGGCGCCTTCTTTTAGAGTTGATGCAAAAAACATATCAATATAAATACTTATTTGCCCTATCGTAGAACTCAATATTGCAGGGAACAGAAGTTCGCAAATATTTTTAAACTGCGGGTTATTAATATCAAGATTTGGTCTTATCCGGTATCCTATTTGTCTGATTTTCGGAAATTGAACAGCAAGCTGGCATATTGCACCCAGAGTTGTTGCACACGCAAGCACCATGCCGGTTTTATCATTATGCACAAGCGAAATTGTGATTATTACAACAAGACTCAATATCATGGGCGAAAGATTCGGCAAAATATACTGCTTATGACAAATCAGCAAACCGTAATATATTCCGATTATTCCGCCGATTAAAATTATCGGAGACATTATTCTGAAGTGTTCAGATGCCAAAGTCACAAGTTCCGGCGCTCCGGCTGAAATTATAACACCCATAACTTTGTCTGCAAAAAAGAAACCTAAAATCGCACAAACCGCAAAAAATAAAAAAGATACGGTTAAAAATGTATTATATAACTTATTCACCGTCTCATCCGGTTTTGAACTGAAATCCGGTATTAATTTTGAAAAAACTGCAACTGCCGCACTATGAAACGGTCCGCCTACCCCGCCTAAAATAATTATGGCTAAAGAAGGAATTTGGAGTGCATAAAAATATGCATCAGAAACAAGTGTTGCGCCATAAAAATTTGCAACAACCATATCTCTCACAAACCCCATAAACTTGCTTGCTATAGTTACAAGAGCTATAAGCCAGGCAGCCTTTAATACCCCGGGCGTTTCGTCCTTATTCACCTTTATCATACTTTTCTACCAGTTCTACATACAGAGTTACCGAACGGCCTAAAGTCGGAGGATAATAAACTATAGTATTTGCTCCGTCCTCAATATACCGCGAGATATCAATTTTATAATCTTTTTGGAATATCGTTTTTGTAACGGGAAACTCGTGAACTTTTCCGTTAATCATTACTGCAATTTTTGCAGCCGTTGAATTTGTTACAATAAGCCTTGCTCTTCCGACAGGCGCCCAAAAAGTTTGTTTTACTTCCTCTCCGCACACTGTTACAGGCATGGTTCCCAAATTTATTCCGGAATAATAATGTCTTAAAATATTATAATAAGGCTGATTAAGCTTATTTGCCATATAACCCGCCCCATATTGACTCATTCCTACACCGTGTCCGAAACCGCCGCCATACATTGTAATATCCGTTATATTGCCATAACTGTCAAGCTGCTTTTCTACAATTATATTTGCACTCGGAAGAGATATTCCGTCTTTTTGAAACACTCTCCTTATTACAAGCTCCTTTGCAATCCTGTAGCAGCCCTTATCTGTCATTAATTCAACTTCAATGGCTTTACCGGACGCTCCGCGTTTCATAACCTTAATATCTTTTATATGTCCCAGCTCATCCCCTTGATTAAAAGCCGGATGAATAAATCCTGTCTTAGATTGAGCAACAAGTGTAGATTTTAAAATATTCTCCAATTCGCCTACCGCCCAATTTTTTTCCCATCTGTAATATGGTGATTCTATATCGTAAGACGGAACTTTATTTTCATAAAACTCTTTAGCTTTTTCCTCTTCATCAAGAGCCTGAAATTCCTCTTTATCCGGTACTGCCGCCAAATAAGGCCGGTTTATTGACGGAAACATTTTTGTACTTGGTTCTGAAAATGCGTTTGAATAACTTTCCGTATATCCGCCGGCAGTTGAACTGTAGAGCGCAAGTATAGGCTCATTATCATAAAGAGCAACAATACCGTCGGTTTCCATAACGGCGCGTGTTGATAAATCATCTTCCGTATTGACCCCGTAATAAACCTGACTTGCAACACTATCTACTACATTAAACTCATCATAAGCCTGAGTTCTCGGAGTTAATACATAATTCCTTGCCGCTACCGCCTGAGCCTTTAACGCTTCTAAACCAAACCTTACAGGCATTTCATTCGGAACTACACCTTTAAGATATTCCTGAACCTCTACCAGATTTACCAGATAGAAACCTTTTCTATCCGGATGCTGCACTAATTCAAAAGCACCGTGATAAAGCGCCGGCTTTCCTTTTCTTGTTAAGTCTTTAACCCCTAAAACCCCGCGCGGGCATACTATTACAAAATCTCTTAAGGTGCTCTTTTTACCGTTTACAAATAAATCCAGACCAATAACTCCGTTTGTAATCATGATATCTGTTTCCGCAGGAACAGTATCAATGACTTTTCTGGTCTCCTTATCACAAATATCACAATCCGCAGTACCATATACAACAATTTGCTGCTTTAAAACATTCTGGAATTTATTATCCGTAAGTCCTACTCTAACAACATCACCTCCGGCAAATACAGGACTAATCGCCGTTATCAAAAATGCCGTCAGAAAAATTGCCGCAAATAGTTTTATTTTAATTCCCAAACAGTACCTTCCTTAGAATCTTTTAGTACAATACCCGCCTTATCTAAAGCTATTCTGATTTTATCCGCAACATCCCAATTCTTTTCAGAACGCGCATTTTTTCTCTTCTCTATAATTTCCTCCATGGAAGAAAATTTTTCTCCCAATTCAGCACTTATTTCTTCCAATTTTTTATTTAAATCCTCTTCTGACAACTTTGCTTTTTCAAAAGTAAAGCCTAATGTTGAAGCCAATTTAAACAAAAGAGTATAAGCGTAAGGAATATCCTTGTTAGCTTTGCTTGCAAGCTCAAACAAAACTGCAAGGGCCTTGGATGTATTCAAATCTTCATCCATTGCCGCAACAAAATCTTTATATTCGTCAAACAACGTTATATCAAGAGTCTCATCCACCGGAGTCTGTTTTGCGTTAAGCATTCTCTTAACTCCGTTTGCAGCCGCCTGCAAAGCTTCATCAGAGAATTCTACCGGCATTCTGTAATGATTTGTCAAAATAAAAAATCTGATGGTATTAGCGTCATAATTCTTTAACAAATCGTCTATAGTAAGGAAATTCCCAAGAGACTTTGACATTTTTTCTTTATTAATAGTCACAAATCCGTTGTGCAGCCAATAGTTTACAAACTTGCAACCGTTTGCACACTCCGACTGCGCAATTTCATTTTCATGATGCGGGAAAATCAAATCAGCCCCGCCGGCGTGAATATCAATAGTTTTTCCGAGATATTTTCTGCTCATTGCTGAACATTCTATATGCCAGCCCGGACGCCCGACTCCCCATGGAGAATTGTAACCGAATTTTTCATCTTTTTTCCATAATGCAAAATCAAGAGGATCTTCTTTGTGCTCGCCGATTTCAATCCTTGCGCCGCTCTCCAGCCGGTCAATAGGCTGTTTGGAAAGATATCCGTATTTTGAGAATTTCTTTACTCTAAAATAGACATCGCCGTCTGCTTCATACGCATAACCTTTGTTTATTAACTCTTTTACAATCGCAATCATCTCGCCAAGAGTCTTTGTCGCAAAAGGTTCAATATCAGGTTTTAAATTGTTTAAAGCCTTCATGCTTTCGCTAAACTTTTTATACCAGTAAGTTGATATTTCTTCCGGTGTCTTTCCTTCCTGTTCGGCTTTTTTGAGAATTTTGTCATCCACATCGGTAACATTTCTGCAATAAGTTACATCATATCCCTTAAACTTTAAATATCTGTATAAAACATCCCAGGTAATATAACATCTTGCATGCCCCAAATGCGCATTATCATATACAGTCGGGCCGCATACATACATTTTTACCTTATTTTCTTCAATAGGTTTAAATTCTTCTATCTGGTTTGTGTAAGAGTTATGCAGTTTCATAATTGCTTAAAAATCTCCCCGTAGAATTCTCTTCTGTAAACTTACCTTTTCCCACTCATACTACAACAAAAAGAAATTTATGTCTATTGAGAAATGCAGGCAAACTATTTTTCACTCTGAATCATACCCATCTTCTTAGCATTTGCTTTTCTTGTATTGCTGTACGTAAGCATCGGAATTAAAATTCCGAGTATTATCGGAGATATAAATACGGTTGAAATGAATCCAGGAAGCGAATTTAATCCTCTTGCCATTTTTGCAATCTTATTGTGCTTAATTTCTCCAGAGCCTTTCATTAATTTTGAAATTACTTCATTAGAAGCATTTATATCGGTAACTTCAAATTTATTAAACAAGTCAATGATTTTCTTGTTCTTTTCTTCTTTTGAAAGATGTTTTATTGAATCCAATGTAAATGTTTGTTCATTAAACATTTCTTTGGCATTTTCAGATTTCGAAAGAATTTTTTCCAAATCTCCGCCCTTTTTATCGACAAAATTTGAAAAGTTTAGTAATTTTGATTTTGAATCCACATTTCCGTATATAGAATCCAAATCTGCTACTGATAAAACTTCCAAATCACTGTACGGATTTATTACATCAGTGAATTTTTTGAAAGCGCTCTTACCGTCAGAAGCTCTGTTTGTGAGAACAAAACCTACTTTATCCTCATAGCTTTTTACCAGCATTTTTGTTAACATCGGTACCGCAAATACTACTGATAAAGAAGAAACTGTATCCCTTAAAAGGATTTCATAAATTTCAGTCATGTCTTTTTTTCCGTTTTGGTCTACAGAAGCTCTTTCCCAGGCGTGCTTTCCGCGCGGCCATAAAAGACCTAATGTTGCAAGAAGAGCAAATGTCGTTTTGGAAAAATTATAACCTGTATACTCTAAAAGTGCCTGCCATTTTTCCGGAACATTTTTTGTAACATAACAGCCCAGCTTTGCAAAAAATCCGTCAGAATTTATGCCTTTTCCTTTGAAAGAAGGATTTTCGGCTGACTCATCCTTTATACTTTCTCCGTTTTGTTTTTTTAAATTATTTTCTTGGAGATGTTTCATTGTATTAGCTCCCGGAGAGACCTTGGACGGAGCATACAATTTTGGAAGTACTGACAAACCGCCTAATGTTATAACAACGTTGGCAATATTGGTCAAAAGGCGTTTTGCGGCAAAATTATTTTTAATATTTTCTATAGAAGAATTATCTATTTCAGAATATTTAGGATTTTTAGTTATTGCATCATGCCCGAAATCCTTTAATGCTCTGAGAGTTTCTGCAGTTCCGAAAGCTGCCTTGGTATTTCCTTCACCAACATATAATTTATTAACATTCAATAATTCTTCCGAATTTTCCACCATTTTATTGTTGATTATTTCAACAATATTTCCCATAGCTTCTTTGCCGGCTTTTTTGTCATTGGAATCGTACTTCTTAAATTCTTTTAATATATAATTTATTGTTTCTTCAGATTTTGAATCATTTGGAACTGTATCTTTGTACATTTTTGTTAAATTATATTTATAGAATTCGTCTTTTAATTTTTTAGAATCGTTCAAAACAGATTTATCAAAATTCTGTTTTGATATCATTGTCTTAAAATTTTCTCCCAAACGTTTTATAAGCCGTGTATTTGTGTTTGTTGACTTACAAAATTTTCCGGTAACAGCCAGTACTGCAGGTGCAACCGCTATAATATACGGGCCTGTTATACCTTCACGCCCGAGAACTTCAAAACCTTCCTGAATATTGTACTGTCCGGTCAATTCTTTATCACGATGGAACCCTGTCCAAACTCTCGGCGCAGTCATACCTAACCCGTCCTGAATCAAAAAAGAAACAAGATACCCTTTACTTTCTATCCACTGCATAATAGAACTTGAAAGCCCGAGCATTGACATGCCCATGGATTTAAAAGAAGGACTGCTCTGCTTTTTGTCAATCGAACCCATACCGGAAGGTAAATTGTTATTCTGATTTTGATTCTTATAAGGTTTTCCGGATAAATCCGAATAAGAGTTGATAGAAGATATTTTCAATATTCCGCCCCTATATTCCGACTATAGTGTACCTGTTACACTATTATATGTTTTTGTACATGATTCGACAAGGCGGAGTATATACTATTGTTAGAAAAATTTACAAATACTACGTATGTATATTACTAATCTGTCTCAAAGGCTGTACTACAATATTTAAATCAATTATTTCCCGGAACCCTCTGCTACAATGTATTCTTTTTCAATTCCCTGAGCATCAAGAATAAAATCACAAAGTTCTCTTACTGCACCTTTTCCGCCGCAAAAAGAGGATTTAAAATTACAAATTTCCTGAACTTCTTTGACAGCATCAGCAGGACAACAGGCGAGCCCGACTTTTTCTAAAATACAAATATCAGGCAGATCATCTCCCATATATGATACATTTTCATACTTCAAATTGTACTTTTCCATAAGCTCTTCAAGTGCCGGGAGCTTATATTTTCTCCCTTGGTAAAGTTCGGTAAAGTTAAGATTCTTCGCTCTATGCTGCACGGTTCCGTTGTTTCTTGCGGTAATTATAGCCGTAATAAACCCTGAATTACGCATTCTTATGACACCATGCCCGTCTTTTGCATTGAAGGTTTTATACTCAACACCATTTTCATCATAGGTTATGCTTCCGTCCGTCATAACCCCGTCAACGTCAAATACAAGCATTTTAATCTTTTTAGCAGCTTCCAGCGCATTTTCTTTGTTCATACCAAACTCTCCTATAAATAAACCTTATCCAAATTATATAACAAAAATTCCTCCGTTTGCAGTATTTAATAAAATTTTAATTTAATTTTCATCCTAATTATGCCGTTAGATATATTGTTAAGGAAAAAATATACATGATTCAACTATTACCCAAAAGCGACGTCTTAACCCCAAATACCGCAAATGCTCAAGAAACTGCAGCTTTTATATCGTCTTATATCGACAAATATCATTGCGAAGTTATGAGCATTGATATTTCTTATATGAATATTTTAGACGCCTGCTATGTTACAACCATGTGCGGAACAAAGCATTTTATCAAATATCCGGAAGGCAAAATAAACTGGATAGTATCGTCTAATCTGGTCCGAGAATTCAATAAAGATTTAGAACTCGGAAACAACAGCTATAATTTATAAGGCTTCTATAAAGCGTTTTAAATCTTCTTTTTCGATATTATTCAGCGCCAAATCTTTATGCGCCTGAGTAAGCTGCTGTCTTTCTTTTAACCTTGACAGAACCTTAAGCACGAGTGTAGGATTCGTGCTGTCCAATAACGTTTCAAGCTCTTCCGGCTCATTAACATAATCAACAGCATAGAATACAAAGTCACTGGAATCATACAATTCATCATAAAGCAGATTTTTTAATTTATAACTGTCAATTCCTGCTAAAAGCTGATTTATGGCATAAATTTCCTCTTTTGTATTTTTATCACAATCATATAAGTACTCATCATTTCCGGCAAGTTCTGCGAATTTATCCTGTGCAAGTTTCAGCAGTACGGCTGAAGTACTTGTAAGACCTTTTAAGTATAACTCCTCAAAAACTTCAAACAGATTATAGTCCAAAACAACTGATGGAGGAATAATTTCAGGTATGGCACTTACTATATTACAAAGCACCAAAATCCCGTCATCAGATTTTACCAACTCTTCAACCGGTACAAGATATGGGATTTCGGAAGCAATGTTCTCTGAAAGAGAAGATTTTTTCATTACTTCTATAATTTTTGGCAATGCATCTGGAGCTTTATATGAAACCAAATATTTCACACCGTTATACTGTTCGAATTCGTCGTCAGAATCAAGCATTATTAAAGCATTATTTCTAAATTCCTCATCTTTCATTTTAGAGAGAATTTCAATAGAATTAATGCTTAAAGGTTCAAAATCTGATTCAGCCGTCTTTCTGATTACAGGAAGAAGTTCTTCAATATTTTCTTTTGGTACTAATGAAAAATATTTAGCAGCGTACGCCTTTTTTCCAACGTCATCGTTTATAAAAATTTCTTTCATTGCAGGCAAAAGTTCAAGCCCGCCAAAGTTATAAAGCGTTTCTGCTATCACAGTATCATAGGAGGGCGAATAATAATCAAGAAAACTCATCAGATTTAAATAGTTATCTTTACTGCAAGCATTTCGTATACGGCTTGCGACATTGCTTTTTACAAAATCATACAGAAAGTCATCCTGCTTAACTAATTTTTCAAAAAGCTCAGTGTCTGCATTATCGACAAGATGTTTTGCTGCACTCTCGTACTCATCAGAACTTTTACCGGTGAGTTTTTTTAATAAATCCATCGTTTTAAAACCTCTAAATATAATAAGACTAAAAAAATAATAAATTACTTTTTAGTCTAAATAAAATACTGTAACAACTTTGTGATTCTCTTCCGCGTATTCAACAGCGGTATGAAGAGTTTTACTTGTATGAGACAGGAAGCAAATAAGCTGGTTGCAATCATCAATAATTTCTCTGTTGCAAACTCTTGAAGCGTCAGCTAAAGTCATCATTGCCCTGTCTGCATGTTCAACGATATTAGGAACGCCGATAAGCTGATCCTGTACATCAGACGGCTGCTGTCCTATTGTTTGAGGTAAAATAACTTTTAATTTATCAGGATTAGATTTCATTGCACCGCGGATTGCCGCCGCATTAGTACCGCAGGAACCTCCTGAAGTAATAATGGTATTTCCCTGCCTTACAAGTGCGGTTGTTAAAGTTTCAATCATCTGTTGATGAGTAATAGCAAGGTTTCTTGAACCGATAATAGCAATTCTCTTTGCAGGTTGTTTTATTGTAGCCAATTCCATTGCAAGTTCGTCTACCGTATCCGGTGAATGTTCAGCCGTATCCATATCATCAACCGGAACCATAATGGAAGGCTGCTTTTCATCGTCAAGAGAATTTAAAATATCGTTCATCAGTACCACCTTTAAAATATATTGTCATTCGCATATCTTTTGTGTATGCTGATATATAATATCACAAAATTGACAGTTTGGGAATAGGGGAATGGAAAATATTTTAGAAAACCTTAACAGAGAGCAGCTTGAAGCTGCCAAAACCACAGAAGGTGCACTGCTTATACTGGCCGGAGCAGGGAGCGGAAAGACAAGAGTGCTGACTTCAAGAATAGCATATATGATTCAACACGGCGCTATTGCCGGAAAAATCCTTGCCGTGACTTTTACAAACAAGGCGGCTAAAGAGATGAAGGAGAGATTGTCCGCAATCCTCGGAGAAAAAATCGTAAGATATATGTGGGTAGGCACTTTCCACAGTATTTGCGGCCGTATTTTGAGACAGGATATCGAAAATTATTCATTCCAATCCGGTAAAAAGCTTGATAAGAATTTCACTATTTATGATGAAACCGATTCGCTCGCGATAATTAAACAGGCGGTCAAAAAGCTTAATATGGACGATAAAATTTATCAGCCCAAGCTTGTTAAGGCAATAATTTCTAACGCAAAGAACAAAATGCAGGATGCTTATACTTTTGCGACTTTTGCAAGAGATTTTAAGTCTCAAAATATTGCAAAGATTTTTGAGTACTATGAAAACGCCCTGAATACAAATAATGCCATAGATTTTGACGATATGCTGATGCTTTGTGTTAAACTTCTTGAACAGAACGCGGAAGTTCGAAAGAAATATTATGACAAATTCCAGCATATTCTTGTGGACGAGTATCAAGACACAAACCAGGCTCAATATCAGCTTGTAAAAGCACTTTATACAAACTTGCAGGCAGACATTCCGCAAAACCGCTCTCTTTGCGTAGTCGGTGATGTGGACCAATCAATTTACAGCTGGCGAGGTGCGGATTTCAGAATTATTATGAATTTCCAGAACGATTTTCCGAACGCTAAACTCGTTAAGCTGGAGCAAAATTACCGCTCTACAGCTAATATTCTTAATGCTGCAAATGCTATTATCGAAAATAACGAAGAGCGTGTTGATAAAGTTTTGTACTCCCAAAAAGGCGACGGAGAAAAGATTTCTCTATACGAAGCGCAGGATGAAACGGATGAGGCTAATTACATAGTAAAATCAATCCGAGATACTTCCGATAACTATAACCAATTTGCAGTTCTTTACCGTACAAACGCCCAGTCAAGAGCGCTGGAAGAAGCTTTGATTGCGGCAGGTATTCCATACAGGATTTATGGCGGCTTAAAGTTCTATGACCGTAAGGAAATTAAAGACGCAATTGCATACCTGAAATTAATCTACAATCAGGATGATTCACAATCTTTGAGAAGAATAATTAACGTTCCGAAAAGAGCAATCGGAGAAACTACTCTCAAACATTTGCAGGAATACGCAGACGAGCACGACATTAGCCTGTTTTCCGCAATTCTTAATGTGGATGATATTTCTACAATCAAATCAGGTACAGCGACTAAGTTAAAAGACTTCGCAACGCTTATTATGAAGCTTAAAGAAGCTGAATCAAGGTATTCGCTTCCGGAATTTCTGGGCTTGATACTGGAAAAGAGCGGGTATTTGAAAGAGCTTCAAGCATCAGGCACGGATGAGGACCAGACAAGAATCGAAAACCTGCAGGAATTAGTTAACGTAGCAAACGAATTTGAACCGGAGGAGCTTGATAATACTCTGGGCGAATTTCTTGCGCAGGTCTCTCTCGTATCAGATATTGACGGAATGGACGAGATTGCAAACAATGTTACCTTGATGACGCTTCACGCCTCAAAGGGGCTGGAATTTCCGATTGTATTCCTGGCAGGGTGTGACGAAGGAATTTTCCCGTCAGCAAGGTGCTCTAACAGCCTGTCCGAATTGGAAGAAGAGCGCAGGCTTATGTATGTCGGGGTTACAAGGGCTGAGAATAAACTTTATCTTACAACCGCAAAACGGCGCCAGATGTGGGGCGAATACAAATATTATTCGCCGAGCAGATTTCTTGAAGAAATCCCTTCAAAACTCATAGAAGAAGAGGAATCCGCCTTCTCCGAATATGATAGAGAAAGCACCTTCACAAGCGCGGTTAAGAAAGTTAAAGGGGAGTATGCTTCCGGCAGAAAAACTTCTTCATCCTTCACACCCGACGGTTATGTGAAACCTGTTTCAGGGTTCGGCGCTAATTTCGTAGCTCCCGGGGGTAAATATAACGGGGGTAAATATAGCGGGGGAAATGCTGCGTCAAAAACCGGAAGTACAGGGTTTGGCAAAGATTTTGTTGCCCCTGCGGCTAAAAAGACTACAAACGTCGTTCAGCGCACTCCGAGCAGGGTTATTATCAAAAAAAGTCCTTTAAACAAAGAAAAAGAGGAAGAAAAAATTAAGGCTTTCTTTGAAGATAATATAATGAAGCGCAAGCTTGAGGAGAAAAAGCGCAAGGATGCAGAGCTTGAAAAACAGCAGCAGGCAGAGGAAGAGCTAAAAAGCAGCGCAACGCAGTATTTCTTCAATGTAGGCGAAAGAGTTTTCCACGACAAACTCGGTATCGGACATATTACTGATGTTATCCAGATAGGCGACAGCACAATGTATACGATAGATTTCGGCAAACTCGGCAAAAAAGCCATGGATGCCGCTTACGCAAGATTGAAGAAATTCTAGGAGGGGTAAATATAAAGGAATTGTCGCCTACTCCAAAATGGAGGGAGAGCTACAAGCTTTGCGCGTTCCTTCCGATAATATTATATTAGGATGGGTGCTTTCATAATAAGCTCTCGATTAAAATTTTTGTGTTATAATAGTTACATTAAATTCAGAGGGAAGAAGGTAAAAAGATGAGTTTAGATGTATATTTAGGTATTG
>CALUVJ010000011.1 GCA_944324195.1 Candidatus Gastranaerophilales bacterium | reverse complement strand
TTAAAAGTCTATCCTTAATCAACATGGTGCATATATCCTTATATATAGTATATGCCACATTTAAATATTCTATAACATGTTTTTTATTTAATGTTACATAATTTTACATAATAAGTATCAAAACATATATTTCTTGACAGGAACTATATTTATAAAGACAATATAAAAGGAGCAGGGGAGAATATATTTTATGACTAAACAGACTTTTTTACATGATAAACATATCGCACTGGGAGCAAGAATGGTTGATTTTGCAGGCTGGGACATGCCTGTACAATATTCTTCTATTATTGAAGAACACAAAACCGTAAGAGAAAATGCAGGTCTGTTTGACGTTTCCCATATGGGAGAAATGATTGTATTGGGGCAAGATGCCCTCCCTTTCTTAAACAAGCTTGTACCGCAGGACATAACTAAACTCGTTAACTATAAAGCAGTTTACTGTCAATTAACGAATAAAAATGGCGGAATTATAGATGATTTAATTATATACAAGCTTGAAGATAATAAGTACTTGATAATAGCTAACGCATCCAGAATTGATGAAGATTTAAATTGGATGGTAAGAAATAAAATTGGCTTTAATGTTGAAATTATAAACGAATCCCACAACTATTCTCTCCTTGCCGTTCAGGGGCCAAAAGCCTGCGATTTGATAAGAAGTCTCGGGGTTGAAAATCTTCCGGCATTTTTCAATATAAAACGCGCTACATTATTTAACATAAATTTGTGGATTTCCAGAACAGGTTATACCGGGGAAGATGGGGTTGAAATTCTTGTAAAAAACGAGTTTTCAGAATATTTATGGGATAAACTTCTGGAAGCTGGCAAAAATTTCGGAATAAAGCCAATCGGGCTGGGAGCCAGAGATACATTAAGATTAGAAGCTGCTTTACATCTCTACGGCAATGACTTGGATGAAAATACCACACCTGTTGAAGCAGGTTTGGGCTGGTCTGTCTCTAAAACAAAAACTGAAGATTACAACGGCAAAAAACACATAATGGAGCAGCTTGAACACGGAATCGAAAAAAAACTCATAGGCCTAAAAATGCTGGATAAAAATATCGCAAGACACGGATACGATATTTATTACAATGGCGAAAAAATCGGAAACGTTACGAGCGGCGGTGTCTCTCCCGTCAGAGGGGATAACATTGCACTTGCTTACATAAAAAACCTTGACAATTTAACTGTAGGCTCTACAATTCAAGTAATGATAAGAGATAAATTGCACAATGCAGAAATAGTAAAACGCCCTTTTGTAAAGAAAAATAATAAAGGATAATTTAAATAGCTATAAAGGAGACAATTTGAATGAACGAAAGTATGTTATGCACAAAAACACACGAATATCTTCTTGAACAAGACGGAAAGTATGAAATCGGTATTACTGATTACGCAATTGAACAGCTCGGCGACATTGTTTTTGTTGAGCTTCCTGAAACCGGTACGGAATTTTCTAAAAATGAAGCGTTTGCAACTATTGAGTCAGTTAAAGCCGCTTCTGAAATTTATATGCCTATATCCGGCAAGGTAGTAGAAATTAATGAACAAATTGTTAATAGTCCGGAATTACTCAACGACGAAACATTTGAAGATAAATGGTTTGTTAAAATTGAATCTGATGCAGACCAAATCGAATTTGCAGACTTATTAGATTACTCAGATTATAAAGAAGAAATAGAATAATGAATAAATTTTTAGCTCATACAAAAGATATCAGAAATGACATGCTGAAAGAAATTTCCCAAGCAAGTCTTGAAGATTTGTTTAAACAAATTCCTGCAAAATGTAAAGATTTTGCCATTGGGAATCCGTTAAATGAGTTGGAAACTCAACGGAAAATCCGGCAGCTTGCAAGAAAAAACAAGACTGAATATGCTTGTTTTATGGGCGGCGGTGTTTATAACAAGTTTATACCCGCTTGTGTAAACTATGTAGCACAAAGATTTGAATTTTTGACTGCATACACGCCATATCAACCGGAAATTTCACAAGGAACTCTGCAAGTTATTTATGAATATCAAACAATGATTTCACGTATTACCGGAATGGATATAGCAAACGCATCTATGTATGATGCCGGAACTGCCTGCGCAGAAGCAGTCCTTATGGCACACAGAATCGGCAAAGGCAAGAAAAATAAAGTGCTTATATCTAATAAAATAAATCCGGAATACAGCGAAGTCATAAAAACCTACTGTTGGGCACAAAATATTGAAATAGAATGGTTTGAAGAACTTCCGGGAAATGTTTCTGAATACTGCGCCATACTTATTCAGTACCCTGACTATTTCGGCGAAATCCCGGAAGTTACAAAGCAAGATACCATTTTAATTGTATGTGCCAATATTTCTGCGCTTGCAGTAATCAAACCGCCGGCAGAAGCCGATATTGTTGTCGGAGACATACAACCGCTGGGAATAGGTATGAATTTCGGCGGACCGCATGCCGGTTTTATGGCTTGCAAAGAAGCCTATATGCGCCAAATGCCGGGAAGATTAGTCGGAAGAACCGTTGATGCTGAAGGTAATCAAGCTTTTACTCTGACAATTCAAACAAGAGAACAACATATTAAAAGGGAAAAAGCAACCAGCAACATCTGTTCAAACCAGTCTTTAATCGCACTATCCGCAACTTTATATTTGAGTCTGCTGGGAGAAGAAGGCTTTAAACAAACCGGTATTATTTCCGCAAACATGGCGCATGCACTGTCTAAAATGCTTAACGGAAAAGGAATTAAAACTTTAAATAAAAACTTTTTTAATGAATTTGTCATTGAAGTAAAGGATTCTAAACAGTTTTTGGATAAACTTAAAAAAGCCGATATTCTTGGCGGTATAAGACTGGATGACAAGCACGTCCTGGTTTGCACAACAGAAATGAATACAGAAGATGATATTGTAAATTATATTGAAGCAGTCTAAATCAGACTGCTTCTTTTTTGATATAATAATTATAATCACAAAATTTAGGAGTATGAATGGAAAGATTTGTCGGGCTTATCGGTATTATTACTATATTTTTAATAGTTTTCTTGATGTCAAACAACAAAAAGGCCATTAATTATAAAACAGTTGTTACCGGTTTTATTCTGCAAATTTTACTCGCAGTTTTTATATTTAAAGTTCCGTTAGGAGAAAAAATTTTTTTGATGATTGGAGCTTTTATCAAAAAAATACTGGACTTTGCTACTGAAGGCGGATTGTTTGTTTTTGGCCCGCTGCTCGACAAAACAAGACTTAGCGAACTGTTTGGCACAGGAAGCAGCATATTTGCAATACAACTTATCTGTACCAACATATTTATGATGGTACTGGTTAATATACTTTACTATTACGGAATAATGCAGCGTGTAGTTGCTGCTCTCGGCAAAGCAATGAATAAAATTATGCACGTGTCCGGAGCAGAAGCTCTCTCCAATGTTGCCAGCTCTTTTGTGGGACAAATTCTTGCTCAGATTATGATTAAACCATATTTGGAGAAACTTACACGCTCGGAGCTTTTAGCATCTATGTCCGGAAGCATGGCGTGTATTTCCGGTGCTATTATGCCTATATATATTGGAATGGGTATTCCTGCTCATTATATACTTGCGTCATCTATTATGGCTGCTCCGGGAGCTTTAATATTAGCAAAAATTATGTACCCGGAAACCGGTGAGCCTGAAACACGTGACAATATTAGAATTTCTAAAAGAAGAACTTTTGCCAATGTATTTGAAGCCATCTCTAACGGAGCTTCTGAAGGTATGAAAGTTGCTATCAACGTAACTGCCATGATATTGGCTCTTGTTGCTCTTGTTGCCTTCATAGATTGGGTTTTGGGTTTAAGCGGAATTCTATTGTACAAATTCTGCCCGGGTTGTTCTCATTTTGCTTTCCTAAACCATCTTTCTCTTAAATTCATACTTGGAAAAATATTTGCTGTTTTTGCAATAATCATTGGTGTTCCGCTCAAAGATGCTTCTGTCGTTGGAGCCTTAATGGGTACAAAATTAGTTTTAAATGAAATGGTTGCATATGTTGATTTGTCACGCATAGCAGCCAGCCTGCAAGATAAAAGCTTTATGCTTGCAAGCTTTGCATTATGCAGTTTCGGGAATTTCGGCTCTATTGCAATTCAAATCGGCGGAATCGGAGAACTCGCGCCTAATCAGAAAAAAAATCTGGCCAGATTAGGATTAAGAGCGCTTATTTGCGGAACCCTCAGCTGTTATCTTTCAGCTGCAATAGTCGGTGTCATTATGTAAACGTAGCTCTCTTTCCAAGGATAAATTTAGATTTCTTGCTGTATCTATTTTTTCTGCCAAAATCACCAGCATATTTATATAATTATTTCTTTCTTCACTTAGTTGCAAGACAGACTCTTCCGAGATACCGTAATATTGCCGATTGAATTCCTTTTCCATACAAAAAGTCTTTGTCATTAACAATACTGTATTAATATTTTCCAACTCATTAAACAATTTTTCGCAAATTTGCAGCGAATTACTTATACGGTCTTTACCCATATATAAATCCTCCATTAATTTAAATCTCTTTACTTCTTTTAACTTTCTATTATTAAGTATAAAACGATTTAAAAAAATGTTATTAATATATTTTCCAAAATAATATTATTTGCATGTAATAAAGGCATTTAAATATTGTATCAACTCATTAAATGCAATATTATTATCGGTATTTTTTCTGTTTTTTAAGTACTCTGCAATTGTATTTAATATTTCTATAAAGGTTGACTCTGATATGTTCCCGTCCACAAAATCCTCATACACTTCTAATATATAAGCATATGTGTCTTCGCCGGAGGATTTTTTTATATTAATAATAGCTTCTTTTATATTATCATTATTGAAATTAACATTTAAAATATTATAATATAACGCTGCTGAACGACGCATCTTTTTTATTATTACATCTTCCGGCATATACTGCATCATTGTCTCAAAATAATTTACAAAACTTTCATAAAGCCTGTCAGGATTAAATTTCTTATAATTAAATTTTGTTACAAAAAAATCTTTTAAAAATAAAATGATATCATCCCTTCGGTCAAAGTACTTACTTCTGATAAATTTCCAATCTTCATAAATGCCGTTTTCTTTTAAATAATCTTCTATAAGCAAAAGTTGATCTAAGTTCCGTGCATAGTTAAGTTTATAGTATAAATTACGTTTAGAAACATCGTTTGTCTCAACAACCGTTACAAATATCTTTTTCAGCATTGTAAAAATATTTGCAGCCTGCAAATTTTCTTCTTTTATTTGCGACCAAAAATTGTGAAGCAAAATAAACATCGGAGACTGTTTCTCATGGCCGGAAAGACGCTCTCCGTTAATTATCTTGCTATATATTACACTACTGTTTTCGTTTAATCGTAATTTCAATCTTGTACCGCTTAATAAATACTTCTTACGAATAGTTTTTATTGCCTTATCATTTTGTGCAGTCGTTTTTTTGTAACACTCACATACCGCATGTAATAATAAAGACAATGACAATATGCGGTTCAAGCCATCTACAATTGTATACTGGTCAAGTGATTTTTGATTTACAAATATAATACCAAGATCAATTTTTTGCGTAAATTGTTCATCTTCAGTCATTAAATCCAAAAAATTAACAAGAGTATTATCACATTTTGCATAATCCAATGTGAATAAATCTTTTGCATTATTTAAGAACTCAAGTAAATTTACAACTTTCATTATTACTCAGCTAATACGAAGCCACCGGAAGGAACGTTTTTCAGCTTATCTCCTTCAATTTTGGCCCGTAAATTTTTGATATATTTATAAACATAGTCTCTCGGTAAATCTAACAACTTTGCTAAGTCTTTCGCATAGACTGTTTTACCGACATTATTCATCAGATAATCGAAAACCAATTGTTCTCTATCAGTTAACGCCTTCTTTAATGTAATTTGAATATCCTTTTGTACTGCAATTTCTTCCGCTTTTTCAATTACGGAAGTTTTCTCCGCCGTTTTTACTTCCGATTTCTTTTCCGGAACAGGCTTCTTTGCAATGACACTCTTTGTCTCAGCAGCACGTTGTACGGCATTTGTTTTTTCCAATAATTCATTACGACCTATAGAAAACGGGGTATGAGATATTTGACGCTCTCTTGCAAAAGCCCGTTCTGCAATTTTAGAAAATCCATCATTTATTTTAGTATCTGTATTAGAAGAAGTTCCTCTTGTCATAACTATATCAACAAGGTCATTTGTCGGCTTCTTCTCTTCTACTTCTTTTCCCAATCTGGCTGCAAATTCTTCTAATGTAATTTTTTCAAGAGAACTTCTCCACTGTCTTATCTCTTCTTTAGTCAAATAATTAGACATCAAACATCTCCTATACTAACCTATGATAGTCAAACTTAATTCCCCATAACGGATTTCATATATATAATGTATCATAAAATTCTAAAAAATTTTCAAAATATTTCACGATGTAAAGATTTTTTTGCAAAGCTTAATAATCTTGAACAATTCTTCCAGGCAAATGGTTTTGCTGCACAGTATACAATAATGATGCCGCACTCTGCTTATTTTTAAATATACCGACTTGTAATGTATAATTATTAGAGCCGAGACACTTAACGATAGGATTCAATCCGCTTCCGGTTTCTTGTATTATTTCTTTTGCAACCTTTGCCTGTTCTGCGGAAGCATATGTTCCGATAAATACCTTATAAACCGGCTCTGCTTGCGGCTCCGGTTCTACCGCGGGAGTTTCCGAAGGTGCATCTTGTATAACATTTTCACTTTCAGGCTTAGGCTCTGGAGCCGGCTGTACAACTTTTACGTCATCAGGCTTTGCCATTAAATCCGAAAAATTACGCCCTTGATCTTCGCTTTGTATCATTACCAGGCGGTCATCCACTATTTTTTTAGTTTCCTCCGCAGCTGCTTCTGCTTCCGGTTCTGTATCGTGTGAATAATCACCTACAGTCGTATCTACAGACGGAGAAAATGATTTTATCAAAAATGTAAATACCAAAAGCATTCCAAAAAAGGATATAACAAATATTTTCAACAAGGAATTATCCCGCTGAGCTTCCTTTTTCATGTATTTTTTGTAACCATGTTGTTTACCCATTTTATACTCCACGAACTTTTGTACTTGCTAAATATATATCATCAATTTCCTCAGAATATCTTTGCATAACTCTAAGAGCAAAATTATCTATATCTGTTATCCCCAAATCACTTGTCAAACCCGCTGCATTAACGGGAGCATTTTCAGAAACAATATTCAAACCTGTATGGATTAATATTGATGTAGTAGATTTTGTTGCAATAGAAACAGATAATTTTGCACCATTTATGATTAAATCATCACCATTTCTTATTACAAATATTCCACACTCTTCCAACAACTCTTTTATTATACAAATTAAAAGCCGTTGTCTGTATACACCTTCCACAAGGTTTACGCCAAATTGTTCGGTTATAAAACTAAGCATATATTTACTGTAAATAGGTTCGTTATTGATTACATCTTCAATGTCTACCATTTCGGAAAGCTTTACTTCACACTCGCCCTTGAATGCAACAATAGCATCTCCTTGTAATTTAAAATTTTTATATATCCAGTGAGGAGCAAGCTGCGATCCGATATACTTAATCTCTTCTTTAATTAACAGTGTTTTCATCATTACTAAATAATATATCTATATAATCTTCTTTATGATTTGCAATTAAGGCCCTTTTTAAATGCTGACACGACTCACAAATTCCACAATGTTTGTCGCCTGATTTGTAACAGCTCCATAACAAATTTAATGGCATGGATTCTTCTACTGCAATTCTTACTATATCACCCTTAGTATAATTAATCAAGGGCGCTATTACTTTAGGTTTTACTAATGTCGAGGTTTCAAAAACTTTTGATATTTGGTGACGAAATTCCTCGGTGTTATCAGGAAATGTTAAACCCTCATCCTTATTTGCCCCGAAGAGTATATAATCATAACCGCAAGCATCTGCAAAAGAAGCGGCAATATTGAGAAACAAGCCGTTTCTATTCGGAATCCACACCGCTTGTGCACTCTCTTTTGTACCTAAATTTGCAGTAGGTATATCAACTTCAGTTACAAGAGATGTTTTGGAAATTTCTTTCAACCAATCTAAATCTATAACTTTGTGTTCAATATTATAATATTCACAAATTTTTTCAGAAGCTGAAATTTCCTTCGATGCAGACTTTTGTCCATAGTTAAATGTAAGAGCTAGTTTTATATCATATTCTTTTTGGGAAAAGCCAGCCGCAACAAGTGAATCTAATCCGCCTGACATTAATATAACTGCACTTTTCAATTAATCCTCCTCATATTCTTCAATAAGAGCCTTTGCTTCGGCTTTTAAAAATTCACTGTAACCGGGAAGAGATATAACTTCATCTAAAATATCTCTTCCGTTTAAATTATATAATGCAATAAGAGCATTCCGCATAACTTCTTCATCCTCATCATTTAGTGCCTGGCGTATCATATCTGAAGCCTGCTCGCTTTCACTGTTCATAATTGCCTCGATTGCATTAATTCTTACCATCGGAGAAGAATCTAAAAGAGCATTCTTTAAAACTTTCAACACTTTTGCATTATTAGGATTTAGCTTGCCCAATGCTTCCACAATTTTTTCCTTTAAAAATGAAAATTTTCCCAGTAAACCCTGTTTTGACTCCATAATACTTACCAGCGGGTCAACCGCACTCATATCGCCCAGCAAACCCAGAGCAAACGTTGCAGACTCCTGAACATACACAGATTTTTCATTTTCATCCTTTACTACATTTATTAAAGGTTTTACTGCATACCTGTCACCTATACGCCCCAGTGCATCTGCACAAGCCAGTCTGACTTTGTAATGTTCTTTTTTATTATTTAAACAGTATAAAAAAGCGTTAACCGTAGATGTATCACGATAATCCGCAATAGCTTTCGCACATAAAACCCTAATATCAATAAGTTCATCCTGCTCTGACTCATTACCGGACCTTAAGAGCAAGATGTCTAAAAGTTTTGATAAAATTTTCTCCGATTTTAAAGGATAAACTAATTTAATTACCTCACTTAAAACCTTTTTATCACTTATATTTGAAAGTAAATATTCAAAAAAATCCACCCTGTCATTTTCTGACAAAGTTAATGCAACCTCTGTTATTTTATTGACAACAACTAAAGGAGCATCAACACCAACTCCACACTTCTTCAATATTACATCGAAATCTAAAGCTTTGTTAACCACAAAAATAACATACTATAAATATCAATATTTAGCAATCATAACCCGAGTTTCAGCACTGCTTACATAAATAAATTTGTAATATTTCTTAATATTTTGATAAAAAAAGGCAATTTTATCAACGTGAAATACTTTATATATACATAAGCATAGAAAAGGAAATGAAATATGAAAGAAGAAGAATTAAACGCCACAATGTCAGTTATAGCAGATCCTATTAAAAATGTTTACAAACTTGAAACAAGACAAGATATAGAAGAAATCCAGAGAATTTGCAGAATATTCGCTATCTCTGAAAAGCAAGCTAACAAACATAAAATGCTTTCTATTAAAAATTTAGCAACTTTCAGATTAGTATTAAGCAACAACTAATAGAATTAATATTTATATAAAATAAAAAGATATCTGATAAATAATTATTTATCAGATATCTTTTTTTGTTAAGTTTTGTAACAAAGTAAACTTATTTTGAAATTCAATATTTCGTAAATACTTTATATATATGTAAGATGAAAAAAGGTATAGAAAGATGGCAAACACAGCAGCTTTATTAGGAACATTATTAAACACAAATGCAGAAATTAACTACTACACTCAGCAGCAAATTTACTGGAGCGGTAAATATGAAGCTAACAGTGCAAAGTTAGAAAAACAAGTTAAATACGAAGAAAAATGGGAAAGTGCATTTGATTCAGCAATTGATAACACAAAAGAATTAAATGTAGGCGGCGTAAGAGTTGCAGAAAATAACAAAAATGAGCAACTGGCCGACGCATATGCCCATGCAAAAGTTAAACAATATAACGAGGAATTATCATTAGAACTTGCAGAAATGGATGTTGAGTATGACACAATGCAAACGATGTATGAATCAATGCTTGAACAATTAAGAGCTCAACAAGAAGGTCAAAAGACAGCAACTCAAAATGCTGCTCAGGACACAGGTTTATTGCAGTCTTAATAATTAATGATAAACCTTTGAAGCATTGTACATTAATGATGCTATGGTCATCGGACCAACACCGCCGGGCACGGGTGTTATATATTTCACACTTGATGATAACATTTCAAAATCTACATCACCGGTCAGTTTGCCATTGGAATCTCTAAATATTCCAACGTCAACAATTACAGAATTTTTATTAACCATCTTACATCTTACAATTTTTTTACCAACCGCAGATATAACAATATCAGCGGTTTTTATTTTACTATCCAGATCTTTAGTATATGAATGAGCCATTGTTACCGTAGCATTTCGTCTCAAAAGCATTTGTGCCATAGGGCGGCCTACAATATTGGAACGCCCAATGACTAATGCATCAGCTCCCTGAATAGGAATATCATATTCATCTAAAAGCATTATAATACCTTGCGGTGTTGCCGGATAAAAATATGGTTCAAGGCCCATCGCCAATTTCCCGACATTTTCCGGAGAAAATCCATCTACATCTTTTTTAGGAGAAATCGCCTGTGCAACTTTGTTTTTATCAATATGTTCCGGAAGCGGCAATTGAACTAATATACCGGTTACATTTGCGTCATGATTTAATTGTTCTATTTTATCTAACAATTCAGCTTCTGTTATAGCACTTTTATATTTAATAACAGTAGATCTTATACCTATTTTTTCTGCAGCCAGTTTTTTATTACGTACATATATCTGGCTTGCCGGATCATCTCCTACTAAAATTACAACAAGATGTGCTTTTATATTAAACTCTTGTATTTTTAATTTTAAATGTTCCAGTATTTTATTAGAAACTGCTTTACCGTCCAATATCATTATTTATTCTCCTGCGGCAGATTTAGTCTGAAATAAAACTGATTTACTGCATCAAGAACAATTGTTGATAATCTGTCAAGCTTTCCGTTTTCAAGTGATTCATCGAACGGTATCATTCCGAGAACATCAACATCCGTATCGGACAATTGCTCTGAAATTATATTCATATCTTCATTTTTAACTTTATTAATAACAAGTCCCAGCTGTCCCCCGGCAGCATATTTTGCAGAAAATTCCGCAATTCTTTTGGACAAATGAATAGAATCAATCGTAGGGTTTGTAACTATTAGTGCTAAATCAATATTAGTATCGACAAGCTGATTCAAATATTTCAAATCAAATTCGCAGTCAAAAATTACAAAATCATACCGTTCTATTAATCTCTGACAGGCATCATTTATTTGCGCAGTTACCGGGCATCTGCAATCTTTTGCACCGACAAACCAAGATACAATTATATCAACATTTTCGCTCAAAGCTACAAGAATATCTTCCATTGCCCATTCAATATATTCGTGCTTTGTCATGCCCTCCGGAATACCCGTTTTATATTCGTGCTTTCCGCTTCTTATACCATATATTGTATTTCTTATATCCAAACCAAATGAATGAGCTAATTCGCTTGTAAGGTCATTGTCAAAAAGTAATACTGATTTATCAGAAAACTTTTGTTGAATGCTTTGTAATAAAGCTTTTGTTAAAGTTGTTTTTCCGCTTCCGCTTTTTCCGATTATTGCTATTTTTATAGTCAAAATTGTTACCCTTTTTTTTAATTTTAGCATAAACAAAAACAAGGCAGCATATTATTGCTGCCTTGTCCGGTTTATATGCTTTAAGAGTTAAACAAGTCCTTCTTTAACAGCCTTTACCGCTGCCTGTACCCGATCATTAACACACATTTTTTGTAAAATAGAACATACATGAGCCTTAGCAGTGTGTACACTTACTATTAATTCTTTTGCTATTTCCGTATTGCTTTTGCCTTCAACAAGATGCTTTAAAACTTCAAATTCTCTTTCAGTTAAAGGAACACGGCCTTCTTCAGAGGATTTATCTTTTAAAATACCGAGGGTTTCCTGTTTTGGGAATGAATCTAAAACTTTTCTTGCAATAACCGGGTCTAACCAGCAAACACCGCTATTGACATCTCTAATTACATCCGCTAATTTTGTAGGGTCTATATCTTTCAAGCAATATGCCATCGCGCCTGAAGATAGTGCTGCAATAACTTCTTCTTCTCTGTCATGCGAAGTTAATGCAATAACCTTAATATCACGATTCATTTCTTTTACTTTAACAGTTGCTTCTATACCGTTCATGCCTGCAAGACCAAGATCCATTAGTACAATATTGGGAGCATACTGCTCAATCAGTTTTAAACCGTCCAGTGCATTGTCACTTTCAGCAACAACTTTAATATCCTCATTTGAGTTTAATGCACATCTTAGCCCAACCCTTGTCAGTTTAAAATCTTCTATTATAATTACGCTAATAGTTTTCTTTTCTGTGCTAACTGCTGTACTCATTAATAAATCCTCCTATCGGGGTAATCTAATGTTATCTTTTGTTCCCCACAACAATATTAAATAATATACCCGCTTTATAGTATATTACCCAATCTACTTATATTTAATATACAAATTTTATACACTTTGATAAATCAGATTTACAATTTCACACACAGAATAATTATTTTTTACAATAAAAATATTTTTGCCCGTTATTTCTATAACATCTTTCATAGATTTTCCGTCTAAAAACAAATCTGAATACGGCTTTAACATAATAGAAGGCACAACTACATAATCTGATTCTTCATGCGCTATTGCTTGTATCAAATCATCAGAAGTAATAAGCCCTGCGACAGTAATATTCGCACCCCAATAAGTTGATTTTACCGGACAAACTTTTACTGTTAAATTTTTAATTTTGTTTAATTTTTCAGCTATATATTCAAATGCCGACACAGCTGCTACAGAACAGGCAAGAGTAAGGCTTAGAGGTTTGGATAACTTTTTAGGAAGTTTTATCTCATTAAAATCGTCAATAAGTGTTCGCAATGCTCCAACACCGTCCTCCAGCTGTGAAAAATTACCATAATATTCCGCTTTAGGAATTTCTTTTTCTGCTAACAAAAAAAACTCATCCGAGCAGCATACCTTCGGAAAAACAGAAGAAATTTCAATTGTTTCTTCAGCTATATGTTTATCGACCGTTTTCAATTTTACATCCCTAAACTGCGTTACTCCTACCGGTACGATAGCTACCGACAAAAGAACCTCTCCTAATGCAGTTAAATCAGTCAGAGTTCTCTTCAGCTCATCTCCGTCATTATATCCCGGGCAAAGTACAATTTGTGCATGAAAAGGTATTTCATTTTCTTTAAACCAGTTTAAATGTTCCATTATTTTCGCAGCATTCGGATTCCTTAACATTTTCACCCTTAAATCAGGATTGGTAGTATGGACAGAAATATAAAAAGGGCCCAAATGCATCCTTGCAATTCGCTCTTTATCTTTATCTGTAAGATTCGTTGCAGTTATGTAAGTCCCTTGCAAATATGAAAGCCTGTAATCATCATCTTTTACATATAAAGTTTCTCTTAAGCCTTTTGGCTGCTGTGCTACAAAACAAAAAATACAATTATTCAGGCAAGGTTTAACCCTGTCAAAAACAGCACTCTCAAAAATCATCCCCAAATCATCATCAAAATCTTTTTCTATTTCGATTTCTTCAATCTCACCGCTGCTTTTTTGAATTTTTATAGTCAAAATCTCGCTTTTAACCATAAAATAATAGTCAATCATATCTTCCAATTCTGTATCATCGATTGAAAGTAAAATATCACCGCAATTAATTCCTAAATCATCAGCAATTGAGCCTTGTATAACATTACTTATGACTGCCGGCATGTTCAAATCCTTCAATAAGTATAATAAAATTTTTATATTCGCATATTAAATTATCAAAAACCATTCGGGGATAAAATGACAATTCTTTGCTTGATATAATATTTTGTGTGTCTATAAGAATACTTTCAGCTTTAGTTTTTAATTGTTTAAATAACCGACAACGCTTGTCATTATCTAAAACATCCGCACATGCGAGTTTAACACGCGCCATTGTTAAAAACTGAATAGGATTGTCCAACGGCGGTTCTGCAATAAGTCTCATTAACTCATCCATACCTGCTTTGGTTATTGAATAGTATGTTGAAGGACGGCCGCCCGAGGACATAGTTTTCTGTGTCTTTACAAAGCCTCCTTTTTCTAATCTATTCAACGCCGGTTTGATAGTTCCGTAACTTGGAGTTGTTAAAACAGAAAATGACGCACGTATCTCTTTTGAAACACCATACATCGTTAAAACTTTTCTACTCAATTCAAATAAAATTAAAAGCTCTATCATTATCTAATCCGGTTAACTTAAATCATTTTTTACAATTCCGATAAACTCTTTAGCAAGTTTATCACTCCATTTTTGGTTAATTTCTTGCTCTATTTGTTTAAGAGCATCTTCTTTTGACATTGCATCTCTATATGGTCTTTTTTCTAACAGTGCAAAATATGCATCTACAATCAAAATTATTTGAGATTCAATCGGAATAGCTTCCCCGGAAAGCCTTGACGGATATCCGGTTCCGTTCCAGTTTTCGTGATGTTTTTCTATAATAGGAATAACATCTACAATATTAGAAATAGGTTTTAGAATTTCACGAGCCGCAATTACAGGATGCTGCTTTATATAAGATTTTTCATCCTCCGTCAGAGGTTCGGATTTTCTCAGGATTTCTTTTGGCAGCATAGTGTTGCCGATATCATATAATAACACCGCTATTTTTAATCTGTCTATCGCATCTTTTGATAAATCAAACCGTTTTGCAAGCAAACCGGCAAGTTCTACTTTTTTCTTCACGCTGCCTTGAATATGTTCCGGATTATAAGTATTTACAAGGGCATCGGCAACTTGATATAATTTTTCATTATTTATATTCATTTCATTCAGTTTTTTTGTTAATAACCTTGAAGTTGCTTCATCTACAGGAATTCGATGTTTCGTTAAAATATCAACAAATGTATTTACCGCAATTTCCTGCCATGATGTTTCATAAGCAGGTCTGGCAATTGTAACACGATTACGTCCGTTTCTTTTAGATTCATACATCGCTCTGTCTGTAATTTCTAAAAGTTCTTCTATGTCATCCGAATGTTCCAAATAAGTGGCAACACCTAAACTTGCCGTTATATGCCCTATTTTTTCCAATTCTACAGCTTCAATAGCTTTTCTTATACGTTCAGCGGCAATGCACCCGCCGGCAGAATCAACACCCGGAAGTATTATATTGAATTCTTCTCCTCCCATTCTGGCCGCCACATCAATTGAACGAGCATTATTTTTTAAAACCTCAGCAATTGCTTTTATAGCAATATCACCGTAATTGTGCCCGTAAGTGTCATTAATTTGCTTCAGATGATCCAAATCCAAGCCGATTACTGTAAACTTTTGATTTTGGCGGTTAGAACGAATTGCCTCCTTTTTGATAAATTCTTCAAAATATCGCCGGTTATACAGTCCTGTCATACCATCAGTTACTGCTTGCGCTTTTACGGCTTCAAACAAATCTGCTATTGTAATAGCTAATTCAATCTGCTTTGCAAACAAACTCAAAAAATTTAATTCACTGCCGCTTATACTTTCTCGGGATGAAAATACTAATAATGACCCGAAATGTGTTTGTTTTGACATTAAAGGAACCATAATATATGATTTCATTCGTGCAGACTTCAAAAATTCATCAACTTTTTGTTTCTCTAACTCCGGTATAAACCCGCAAACTAATTCATTTAAATCAATTGATTGATAAATTTGATTATTTTTAACCGCTTTTTTTAATTCAGGTATATCCGGAAAATTCATTCTAAAATCTGAGACACTGCAATTAAATTTTTCCAAAAATTGAGCATCAAGGTTATTATTAGATGACGCAACAACCTGAAGATATGTACCGTCATTGTCGGCCTTCTCTTTCACAATAAAGCTGTACATATAACCCAGTTCGCCCTGTAAACTGTTAACTATTGCATTTAAAACACTCGAAAGCGGTTTTGATGAATTCATCATTTCCCAAATGTGCTGCAAAGTAAGCATTTGCCTGTTTGCACGATCAAGCTCCCGGGTTCTTGCTTCTATTTCAGCTTCAAGCTTAGCGTTAATCTCATAAACTTCCAACAGAGATTGCTTACCGGAATATACTGTTGATTCAACTTGATCTAATTGATTTTTAAATTTTCTTATGCTGTCGAAAAAGCCCACAGGCAGTATCCTCTAATTCCAAGTTACTTATAAAGTATAACATATTTAAGTCATAAATAAAACCTCCTTGGCGGGAATTGAACCCACGACCTCAGGCTTCGGAGACCTGCGCTCTATCCTACTGAGCTACAAGGAGGTAATACATTATTTATTTTAACATAACAATAGCAAAATTTTTATTTAGGTGTTTTAATATAAATAGAAAATTCTGGAGATTATATGAATATTACAGCCATTAATTGTTTAAATCACCTTCAGCCCATATCACATAAAGCTTCCGGCAGCAGTTCCTTTGTCAGTGAGGAAAAGGATTTGGAAAGTCAAAAGCGTGATTTAGATAATGAAACAAATAAAATCAAAGATGAAAAAAGAGAACTCAACAACGAAATTAACAAGATAAAAAATCAAGTTAGAGAATTAGATATAGATTTACGAGACATAAAAAACCAAAAGCGCTTATTAGATGATGAGCTTAATAAAATCAGAAAAAATATGTAGAGTTACATATCCAAGCCAATATCCAGTGTAGGAGCTTTGGCAACGATTGCACTGGATGATATTATATCAACTCCGGTAGAAGCAATTTCTCTAACAGTGCTTAAATTTACATTACCGCTTGCTTCAACTACTGCCTTACCATCAACTAATTTAACCCCTTCGCGCATAGTATCTATATTCATATTATCAAGCATTATAATATCGACACCGCAGTTTAGTGCTTCTTGAACTTGTTCTAAGGTATCACACTCCACTTCGATTTTGTGCGCGTGAGAAATATTCTGTTTCAATTTGTTTACTGCATTTGTCAATGAACCTGAAAACTTTATATGATTATCTTTTATCATCGCACAATCTGCAAGATTAAATCTATGCAAACTGCCGCCGCCCATTTTTACAGAATACTTCTCAAAAGCTCTAAACCCCGGGGTTGTTTTGCGGGTATCAACAATTTTAGCCTTATAATTACCAATTGCTTTTTGATATTTATTTGTCTCAGTAGCGATGCCGCTCATTCGCTGTATATAATTTAAAGCAGTTCTCTCTCCCATTAATATATAACGTGCAGGACCTTCTATATCAGCAATTTTATCTCCGCTTGCTATACTATCACCATCACTAAAATAAAATTTTATATTTATATCGGGTGATAACATTTTAAATACCATTTCAAACACATCCTTACCGCAAAATATACCGTCTGCTCTGGTATTTAAGGAACAAGACATTTTATCATTTTCGGTTGTCAGTGCATCCGTTGTTATATCTCCAAAACCGATATCTTCATTTAACGCATTTCTTACGTGTTCTTCTATAAAAAACTTATTTAGCATATATAAGCTCCTTTTTAGTGTTTTTTGTTATATTTGAATGTCTTGCTTCTATATCTTTTTGCGGATAATCCGAGCGGCAATGAGCTCCGCGGGATTCTTTACGCGCCAGCGCCCCTTCGATAATCAGCGATGCAACAGTAAGCATATTTCGATATTCATACTCTTCTTTATTCAAACATTTTCTTCCTCTTTTAAATGCCTGTTTCAGGTTATTAATTTTGCCCTCACTCTCCTTTAATGAAGTCTCATTTCTAATAATTCCGGCACCATTCCACATAATATCTCTCAATTGAGATTTCAAAAGCTCGATATTATAATCAGTTTCGCTCAATGGTTGTGAATAAATATCTATAATTTCTCTAATATTTTCATCAATTTTTTTAGGAGTCGTCAAATTTGCAAATGAGAGATAATCTGCTAATTCATAAGCACAAACAACACACTCGAGCAGTGAGTTACTTGCAAGCCTGTTTGCGCCATGTAAGCCTGTAGATGCGCATTCTCCTATCGCATATAAACCCTTTATAGAAGTTTTACCTTCTACTGTTGCTTTTATACCGCCCATGCTATAATGTGCTGCCGGAGCAACCGGTATAGGATTTTTTGAAATATCAAGCCCCTTTTCATTGCAGCGTTTTGATATTGTGGGAAATCTCTTGAATAACTTCATTGAATCTATCATAGAAGCATTTAAATATACATTAAATTTATGTTCCTGACTCATCTCACTATATATCGCTCTTGTAACAATATCCCGCGGTGCAAGTTCTCTCTTATCGTGATATTTTGACATAAACTCATCACCATGATTGTTAATAAGTTTCGCTCCTTCACCGCGAACCGCTTCTGAAATCAAAAATCTATCTTTACTGTCAGGGCTGAGAGCTAATGCTGTCGGATGGAACTGAACAAATTCCATATCCTGAATAACCGCTCCGGCATTATAGGCTAAATCTATGCCGTCTCCCGTTGCTCCGTCAGGATTAGTCGTATATCGATATAACTGTCCGATTCCGCCTGTAGCAAGCACCAAGGCCGAAGTATACACAATTTCATGTTCACCTGTCAATCCGTTATATACAATTATCCCTTTGCACTCACGCTCAGAATTAACCAATAATTCAACAGCCATAGAGTTTTCCATTACTACAATATTTTCATCAGCCCGGACTTCACGGCACAAAGCTTCCGTAATTCCACGCCCGGTTGCATCACCGCCGGCATGCAATATTCGTTTTATACTATGAGCTGCCTCAAGAGTAAATGTCAAGCTTCCATCCGGATTTCTGTCAAACTCTACTCCGTTATCCATTAAATCATTAATAACTTCGTCAGAAGCTTGTGAGATATATTCCACCGAAGCTCTGTCACTCAAACCGGCACCTGCACTCAGGGTATCCGTTACATGCTTTTCTACACTATCATTAATATTTTGATGCAATACACCAACAATGCCGCCCTGAGCATATAACGAATTACTGTTACCTAAAAAAGATTTGGTTAGTAACAATATTCCGTCAGGTAAATTTATTTGCTGTGAAATTTTTAATGCTGCATAAAGCCCTGCGGCCCCGCTTCCTACTACTACCACTGAATATTCAGAATACTTCATGCCTTTGCTCCGCCAAACTACTATTTATATTTATATTGTAAAACAAACATAGGAACAAAGTATAAAATTAATATTAAGATTTCCTTATTTCAAGTGTCAGCATCTTCGGATGCAAAGCATCTTCTATTATTGAAGCTTCTGTGTCTATTGTAGGAGAATATTCCTTAGCTATTTTAATATCACTGTTATAACCGGCCATATCGCCCATAGACTTTTTCAACATAGCTCTATCTACATACGCACGCGGATTATTTTTATTTCTGTCTATAGCCAAATCCCAAACTTTTAATGCTACATCAGGTCTATTTACCGTATTATAAATATCTGCTATGCATGCAAAACCCGCATATGCCGAATTATCTTTATTAAGCATATTATTACAATATGATAATGCTTCCCTGTAATTACCTGCAACTTTAAATAATAATGCAACTTTTAAACTATCATTAAACGTTATCATATCAGAATTTATATAATCATTTAATGCGCCTTTATAATCGCCGATAAATAATTTTATTTCAGCCCTGTCTTTATAAAGCATTCTTAATTCGTTATCTGAAGCAGCCTTTGGAAGAGCCTTTATAGCTTTATCCATTTCTTTAACGGCGCTGTTTTTATTAGGGTACATTTTTGCTAAATATATTGCATTATTGCGATGAAAAATATACTCTGTTGCTTTACTGTTACCTAAAGTTTTTGCAATAAAAAATTTCGTATTATTTGCCCAAAAGCATAACTGTGATAACTTATCTCTAGGCGGTGCCAGAAAAAAAACCAGAATTAAAAAAGCAATAAATACGCCTATTAAAACTTTTGTATCATCTAAACGAGTCTGTTTTTTAAAATTTGTAATCATAAATCTGCTCTCTTCTTATACACTTATATTTTATACTATATCTGTAAAAAAATAAAGTATTTATGTGACAAATTGTAATATTTTATTCACATTTGTAATCTCTTTTATTTTATTATTCGTTATTACTTTATAAAACTTATTTGAAAGCAGCGGAGCCGTTTTTCTGGCCTGAATTTCATCCGTAAAAAACATTGAAAAAAACCTGGCCCATAATTCTGACATATTGTTATAATACTTATTTAATTTATTAATTTTTGCATTTAAGCGAAACAAATATCTCTGTTTTGATTTTAAATATATATAATTTTGCTGCGACTTTGATAAACATTCAAAGTCGCAATCTAAATTATCTACCGAATATATTCTGTTATTATACTTTATACAGTCATACTTTAATAAGTACTTAACAGGATACCCTAAACTCTTTTCTATTGGCTTAAAAGGCGCAGATTTTTTAAATTCCGGGAAATCCTGCTTTATAGACTTTGCCAGCATATTTACTTCTTCACAAAGCCGAACCTTTGTATTATAAAGCTGAGAAGCTGCATCTTTCGGAACATTTAAAACTGTAACCTGCAATAATTCCTCCAGCTCAGCTTCAGACAAATCTTCAAAAACAAAATTTAAAGATTGTAACTTTCTATCGTATTTGTAATGTATATAATGAGCGAACTCATGCAGTAACACGGATAATATATTTTCATCATCTATAGATTTTGAAATATCAATTCTATAAAATTGGTTATTCTTTGTCAAAAATAGACCTTTGTTACCGCGAGCCTTATTTTTACACACATTGACACTTACACCCAATGATTCGATATATTGTATTAATTCTATGACCCTGTCTCTTTTATCAACCATTTTAAATAATCTTCACTACAATCTACAACCGGCAAAGCTATTATTTCAGGCACTGTATACGGATGTAAATCTTCAATTACCAGCTTTATTTTTGCATAATTTGTACGTCTTGTTTTTATCATCATTAAAACTTCTTTTTCTTCACAAATTTCTCCATCCCACGAAAAAACCGAATTAACTTTATCAATCATGCTTACACAAGCTGCCAATTTATGTTTCATCAAAATTTTTGTAATATTTTTTGCAACTTTTTTTTCAGGTACGGTACAGTAAATAACTATTATATCCATAACTTCTCCTTATATCTTAAATACTTTTCCGGGATTTAATATATTATTCGGATCAAAAATACTTTTTACTTTCTTCATATATTCAATAGCTGAATTATCCACAATATTATTAATATACGAAATTTTTTCAACTCCGACACCATGCTCTGCAGAAATAGTTCCGCCCAGAGAAATTGCCAAATTGTAGATTTCAGATTTTGCCTGAATATAACGTTTAAATTCTGAATCATCTTCCAGATTTAAAGCTATTTGGGGATGGATATTGCCATCACCAAGATGCCCGACCATACAGACTTTTAAACTGTATTTATTACAAATGTCCTTACAGGCGCAAACCATTTTACTGATTGAAGAACGCGGCACTATAATATCATCAGAAAGCACGTCAGGGGCGAGTTTTGCTGTTGCAGCAAAACTCGCCCTTCTTGCGATCCATATATTTTCAATTTCCTCTGCTGAAACTGCTATTTGAATATCTGATGCACCTGCTTGTTCCAATGCATCTTGTACACACTTCTGTTGATAAGACATTGAAGCTTCACAACCGTCAATATCTATTAGCAGCATTGCTTCTTTGTCTGTTTTTAAACCGCAAGGATAAAATTCTTCTACTGTTCTTATAGAATTGTTATCCATAAAATCAATTGCCGCAGGAAATATTTTCTTTTTAATTATATTATTTACACCGCAGGCTGCATTTTCTAACGAATCAAAATACCCTAAAACAGACCTTCTTGACTGAGGTTTCGGGATTAACTTAATCTTTGCTTCCACTACTACAGCCAAAGTTCCTTCGCTGCCTATTATCAATTGATTTAAATGATATCCTACCGCATCTTTAATTGTTCCGGAACCTAATTTCATAAGAGTTCCGTCGGCAAGAACAACTGTCAAACCCAAGATATAATCTTTTGTCGTTCCGTATTTAAAACCTGATGCCCCGCCCGACGATTGAGCAATACTGCCGCCGATCGTAGAAACTTTATAATTAGAAGGATCCGGCGGATAAAAAAGTCCCTCTGAATCTGCCAACCGCTTTATATCATCTAATATTACACCAGGCTGTACTGTCATTGTCATATCTATAGGGTTAAAGTCCAATATTTTGTTCATTCTTGAAAAATTTAAAACAATTCCGCCTTTCGGACAAGTACAGGCTCCTACCATATTGGTTCCTGCCCCGCGAGAAATTACCGGAATTTTATTTGAATTTGCATAGCGTAAAATATTCTGAACATCTTCTGCTTTTTTAACAAAAACAACTGCATCAGGAAGAGTTCGTACAGAATGTGCACTTGTAGAATCCTCCGCATAACAGTATAATTCAGCATTATCTGTTAGAACATCAGACATATCTACTATATCTTTTAACTTATCTATTTTACTTTTCAACAACATGTGACGCTATTTTTTCAATACTTTTATTTAATTTTGCAATTTGTCTATCCATACCGCCAACTTTTTTGGTAAGTTGAACTGTATCATTCGGATTTATCATTGACATTACATCTTCCAGCTTAGATTCCAAAGAATTTATTTTCGCCTGTTGAGATATCATTTTATCATCAATAGCTACCAAAAATCTATTTAAAGTTTCTTCAATAGGAGCCATATCAATCTTGTTATTTTTATTACTAATTGTTGTTTCAACAATTACTCTATCCAATTTGGCTTCTAAAGAACTTATCTTCTTAGCTTGTTTATCAAATACATTACTTAAAGCTTCAATTAATTCTGTGCTTTCAGAATTATCTTCAGCTTCAGCTTTCAAATCTTCAAGCATTACCTTAATTTGGCCAATATCATCCAGAGTTTCCACCTTATCGGAAATTGCCGTAATTTGTGCTCCCGCATTGTCAACCCACTCCGCAAGGTATTCAAACACCTGATTAAATACCTGATTTGTTTTTGCACCGCTTTGAATCATTGAATTTATTACGCCTAACTTGTTATCGATTTTATCAAGCCCTGATTCATGAGCAAAATTTCTTGTCCGTTCATCTAAATCATTTATAACAAGCTTAAAGTCTTGCAAATTTTCTTGCAAAGTTTTGTATGATTCGTCAGATGCAAGTATCAATTTGTTTGTCCTGGTGCTTATGCTGACAATATCTTCATTCAAAGCTTCAAAATCTTTTTTAAATTCTTCAACATCAAACTTTGGTAATTCTTTTTTCAAAGAGTCCACAAGATTATAAATACCGTTAGTTGAATTTATTAACTCTTCCAGCTCTTTTGAATTATTATTTTCTTTTAACTCATTTAATGTTAATCTTAATTTCGCAATATCAGATTCCAAATCTTGTAAACTGTATACATAATCTATATCGCCGTCACTTGAAATAATAGATGCAATTTTTTCATTTAAAATATTAATATCATCTTTGATATTATCAACTTTTATGTCAACTGCAGCCAGATTATCTTTTATACTTTCAACATCTTCAGCAGCAGTAACAATATGACTTAATATTGTAATTAATTCAGCATGCTTATCTTGAATAAAATCAAGAATTTCTTCTTGCTCAGTTACAAAAGATATTTGATTAAAAATATTCAAAAACTGAGTGATAATATCAGTCTTTAAAGACACTAACTCTTGATGAACAGATGTTTCCTGGGCTCCAAGCTTTGAATTAACCTCCGCAATACTTTGTAAAATATTGTATTTTACAAGAGCATTCATTTCTGTTAATTCCGGTAAATTGCTGCAGCACAACTCACTAATATCTTCCAAATAACCAAACTGCTTCTGGATAAGTTCCTGAATACCATTTATCTGAGTATTAATTGATGCTTGGAATGCTTCATCAAAAGACTTGTTTAAAATATGCGCCTTTAAATCAGCAAAACTTAAGTTTAATTCGTCAATTTCACCATTTATACCATTCAATACAGATAGTAATGTTCTGTATATTTCTTCTTTAGACTCAGTAAACCGTGATAATAAATCCTTTACAGATGCCTGAATTGTATCAAAAGCATTATTATACTGTGTTGAAATTAATTTTAGCTCTTCATACTTGTCAACAACTGTATCAACAAACTTTTTATCAAATAAATTAAATCTGTCATCAATACATTGAGTTATATTTGATTGTACAAAATTTTGAATTTGTTTGTTCAAATTTTCTGCCATAGATGTAATCAGAACATTATTAGCAGATTTCATATCGGAAATTGTATTTTCAAATACACTTGCTTCAAGCAATTTACCGGAAACGGCAAGTATATCTTCCGCAGTACGGCTCAATTCCGAATTTATATTATCTATTTTGCTATTTAAAACTGATGTATCATTTTTAATATCAATATAAGATTTTAACTCATTAATATTATTATATATACAATCTTCAACCACATTTTCCAGTTGAATTGCTAATTTGGAAAGCTCATCTTTTTGAGCCCCCTTCATTATATCCATCTGTTCCAGCAAATCTTTGACAATTACATCTGTCTCCTTTTCAATATCGCCGGAAATTATCTCAACTTCGCTTTTTACAAAATTGGTTATAAAATCACGACAAGAGACGACAGTATCTTTGCTTATATTAATTTGCTCTAAAATCTTATTGGCAAAAACTTCCATAGACTGCAATTCACCGGCCGAAATATCTGCACTTACTGCCAGTATGGAATTAACCTTATCATCTATGGCTATTTCAACTTCTTGAATTGTTTCTTGATGGTTATCCAAAAGAGTCTCTACAATAGATGAAAATTCAGCCTTTGTTGCATTTTTGGTTTCTTCAAGCAATGTATTAAATGACACGCTTAAATCCTTTAACTGAGTTTGAAAAACATCTGCATATGATATGTCATTCTTATCCAGTCTATCATTTAAACTTTGTAAAGACGTCATAAATTCGGCAGTTTTAGCATTCAACAGTTCGGAAAATTTTGAACTGCCATCATTGTATTGCTTTAGAATATTTAAAGAATGCTCTTCAAACAACGAATTAATTTTATCAGCTAAACCTTTCAATTCTGCAGCGACATCTTCTGATACCGCCTGTTTAATGAGAGTTGTCTTTTCTGCAACATCATTGTTAAGATTTTTGATTTCATTTAATACGGCGTAAATTTGCGAAGCCAGGTTGCTTTGCTGAGCTTCAGAAAGACTTTCCATCTTCTCTTTTAATTCAACCAGACCTGCATTTAAAACCCCGGATGAATTCTGAACCGCACTGTTTAGATTTTCACCTATTTCGGTACCTGAAGCTGATATTGCACTAACAATTCCTGCTTGTAATTTATCATATTCAGAATAAATTTCATCTAAAACCACATCCATTTTATTCATTACGGAGCCGGAACTGTCTACAAAAACCGTAGAAAGACCTACTTTTAAATCATTAATTTCATCAGAAAGTTTTTGGTTAATACCTTCCTTTAAATCTTCAGATAATTTAGCAGTTGCTGCTAATGAATTATTAATTTCTTCAGCTTTATTTGCAAATATAACATTTAATTTATTTACAATTTGTTCAGACTTGTCGCCCAAAACCTGCGACAAATCAGATTTTAAGCGGTTAATACCTTCCGAGAACTTTTGGGTTAAGGCAGCTGTCGTATCCGTACCCGCTTTTGCTGCGGATATCGACAAGCTGTTACATTCATCCGACAGGTGAGTAAGAACATCATCTATTCTGTCTGATACTGAACCGAAGCTATCACCCAACACATCAGATAATGCCGTCTTTAAATTATTGATTTCATTAGATACATTTACCGTAATACTGTCTTTTGTTTCTGAAACCGCTGCAATTGTTGAAGCGGAAAGTTTGTTGTAACCCTCAGTAAGCTGTGCAAGAATGACTTCCAGCTTATTGGCAATCAATTCCGAATTGTCACCCAGAACATCTGACAAATCAGATTTCAAATTGTTAATTTCTGCCGAAATTTTAGACACACGGTTTGTTATTTCATTGTTTAAACCGGTTGTAGCACTGGCAATTTCACTCACCTCTAATGTTATATCGTTAAATTTTTCATTTATAGCTTGCGCCTGAACATTCAAACCGGTATCTACAAATTTAGCAATATCCCCCAGTTTAGTCTTTAAATATTCTGAAATAGAAGAATTCTGACTTTCCATTGTCTTAGCAAATTTATTTAAACCTTCTTTCAAAGATTTGTAATCCGCTAATGTTAACTCGATGTTATCAGACAAAACTTTTCTTAGATTTTCAGTCAACTCATTTAATGTATTTGCAGATTTAATATTTTGTTCATTCATAGACTGCTGCAAAATACTATTTAATTCTATAACTTTTGATTCCATCAGTTTTATTTGTTCATCATTTTTTATAGAAATATTATTAAATAAACTTTCTACTTGTTCCTTGTACTGATTAAGATTATCTATAACAGTTTCCCGGATATTAGCAGAAACATTTGCCATGCCGGCACTTATTGTATTGTCAATTGTTTCATTTGTTTGCCCGAATAAATCCGCAATATTCTTCTTTAAATATTCAAAATTAGTCTCGATTATAGATAACTGACGAGTAAAATCTTCATCGATATTGGAATCAACAATTTCAATTTTTTTACTGAGTTTCTCAAAATCAGCAGCGAGCGTATCCACATTGTTCCTAATATCATCTGCTGTTTTATCATTCAAATTTCCTAACAGAGTTTTTAATGACACAAAATTGTCCAAAATTTTTGCTAATGCAGATGCCAAAGCATTTGTCGCAGTTCCGGATAAGTTATTTACGGAAAGTTCTACATCGCTAAATTTTGTAATTACATCGTTTAGTTTCGTATCAATGCAGCCGGAAAAATCTTGTAATTGAGAATTAAAATTCTCCAGAGAGGAACTAAAATCATTTTTTACACAGTTTACAATATCATGATTTGCCCCCTCAAGCTTGATTGAAGTACCGGCCAATTGTTCTGTCAATTCTTCTATATTAAGTCTTAAGGAGCCTATAAGCTGAGATATTTCGCCTTTCAGTTCATTTTTAATATCATCAGAGACTTGCAGACTTTTGGTATGAAGAGCTTCTGATGCAAATTTCAGTTCGCTTATTTTATCAGCATTCTCGCAGGTAAATTCCTTTTGAAAGTCTGCTACTTTATCTAAAATTGAATTTTTCAAAGTAACTAACTTATTATCAAAATCTTCTTTCAACGCTGTCGCAGTGGAAATTACACTGCTGATATTTTCATTAACTGCAGTATTGTTAAATCTGAGAGCATCTTTCAGTTCATCAAACCTGCTCTGCACCTCCAGGATTTTATTGTATGAATTTCGTATATCATCTCTTATTGCTTCACTGTTGAGATTCAAAAGCGAATTTACGGACTCAGCCTGCTTACTTGCTTCATCCTGCAAATTTTTAATATTATTTTCAACTTGTACTCTTGCCGTATCAATAATATCTCTGACGTTTTCAATATAGGTTAAATTATTATCACTTATAACGTTTGCCAAATTATCAAGTTTCGATTCAACATCACCGATATTAACTTCTTTGACAGAACTAACATAAGAGAGAATATCAACCAGCGAAGATGAAATGTTATCCAGACTTGTTTTTATGTTGTTTAAAACAGATGCCTGAGCCTGTTTAATTTCTTCTTCTACACTATCCAACTTACTTACCAGAAGTTCATATTTACGGAACAAATCTTCGGTAAATTTTTCCGAAAAATCAGCGGAAGAAGATTCAAAAGCAGTAGTTAAATCTTGTTTTACCGCGTATAAATCTACCTTTAAATCACTAACCTTATTTACGAAATCCAGAGCAAGCATATCATTAACCGCCTGCCTTAGGGTAGAAAATTCGGTTTTTGCATTGTTAATTTCTATAACAGAAGAGTCCAGTTTATAATCAAGAACACCGGATAAATCTTTAATACCGTTAATTTGAGCAATGAGTTCATCAGATGAAGTCGAAACATAGTCCTCCTGCTTTTCAAGAGAAGCTTTTAAACTATTTTCAAACATTGCCAATCTGTCGGTTATGTTAGAAAATATGGCATTATTGGCCGATACATTATTTTCATCAATTTGCGACACAATTGTTTTCAGGCCTAATATACTTTCTTCCAGTTCAGAAAAACTTTTTTCACACAGAGTTGACATTAAACTTTGAGCCTGATGAATTTTTTCGCCCAAATTATCAGCATTGGCTGATAATTCATTCAGAGTTCTTGCGGCGTTTACGTCAACAAGCTGAATAACCTTGTCTGTTTCTACGCTCACATGCTCGCGAATACTTTGTTCTGAGCGGGATAAGTCTGAAGCTAAGCCCTTAAAATTAACATTTAAATCAAGAGCCGCAATTGATTCATTAATCTTTTTAACTTCCGAAGCTGCATTATTGAAACTTTCTTGAAAAACATTAAAATTATTATAAATATTATTCAAAGCAGCCTCAAGAGAGTGTTTAAATTCTTCAAACGAACTATTGGAAGATATAGCGCTTAAATCAATTTCAAGCCGGTTTAATTTATCAATAATTGCAGCTGCCGCTTTATCATCTTTGTCGGCAATTAAAGTTTTTAATCCCGCAATAATTTCTACAGTTGCATCAATTTTATCTGCCAGATTGTCTATTTTATAATATTTATCTGCCAAACTATCAATAGATTGTGTAAGCAGCTGCTCTTGTGCAGCCAAATCACTAATCCACTTCTTGGCACTTGTCAAGTCATCCTGAGTAGCAAGGGTCTTTATCGCATCTTCTATTTGCAAGTTTTTCTTATCAAGCATTTGTATTGCAGAGAGTATTGTATTAGATGAATTTACGATATCCTGCAGCTCTTTGCCGAAATTATTCACTGTTTCCGAAGGGTCAACAGAAGAGATCGACTTAATTACAGTTTTAAAATTTTCATTAAGACTGAGAACAATGGAATCAAAACCGTTTGTTAAACGTTCGATATCATTTTTCAAGAAAGAAATATTTTTAATCAAATCTTTCTTTAAAGAATCATCCGATCTCATTGCGTCCAAACGTAAAATTATATCAGAGAGCGTTTCCTTTTGCGAAACAACTTCTCTTGAAAAAACAGAGAGATTTGTTGCAACAATATCAAATAACTCTTTCACTTCTGAAGATTTTAGTGTTTCAGAACTATTTTTGAGCAAATTAGAGAACAAAGACTCTATGGCGCCAAATTTTGACAACAAAACACTGTGTCTTTCATCTAAATTTTGTTTAAGCTCGGACAAAAACACCTTTATCAAATCTATATCTTCTTCCGTGTTTAATTTTTCGAGTTTAGAATTAATACCTGCAAGAAGCTTATCTACATCGGAGGTATTTAAAATCCCCTGAGCTCTAATAGAATTCAGCAAAGTTTTTATAGTATCAAAATTCTCTGTAATTTCTGTAAAATTATTTATATCTGCCATAAAGTTACTCTATCCCACATTCTACGTTCATAACTTATTATATACTAAGATAAAAATAGTGACAAATACCAATTTTTTTTCTAAGATTAGTGTATGAATTATATATTTTTTATTCTTATAGCGCTATCCATTGTTGCAGGAATTTTTAATAACACACTTGATAAAATTGTAAATTCCATGCTTTCGGCATGTAATACCGCAGTGGAAGTTTCATTATCATTAATCGGAATTATGGCATTCTGGCTTGGAATCATGCGTATTGCGGAAAAGAGCGGTCTTGTACAAAAAATATCCAAAATACTGTATCCGCTAACTAAATTTTTATTTAAAGATGTAAAAAAAGACAGTCCGGCAATTGGCGACATTACAATGAGTATAACAGCAAATGCGCTGGGATTAACTAATGCCGCAACTCCGATAGGCTTGAAAGTCATGAAAGAATTACAGGAAGAAAATCCTGACAAAGAAAAAGCCAGCGATGCAATGTGTATGTTTTTGGGAATGAACACTGCAGGGTTTCAAATCATTCCGGCAACCGTAATAGCAATTTTAGTTGGATTTGGAGCAAAAAACCCGACAGAAATTATCCTTCCGACATTAATCGTAACTTCATTGTCTTTTATTACTGCTATTGTCGTTGCACTTATTTTACAAAAAATTTGGAGGAAGTATGATTGAAAAAATCTCTTTATACATACTTCCATTAATGATACTTATTATGTTAACCTTTGCACTTATAAAAAAAGTTCCTGTATATGAAGAATTTATAGAAGGTGCAAAAGATGGTTTCAAGGTCTCAATTTCAATAATTCCTTATCTCGTAGCGATTATAGTTGCAGTTTCTATGTTTAGGGCTTCTGGAATTCTTGATTGTTTCCGAAATTTTGCAAACGAAATAATTCCGCCTGACATAATACCGTTAATTTTTACAAGGCCTTTATCCGGCTCAGCCGCCCTCGGTCTATTTTCTGATATAGTAAAAGAATACGGACCGGATTCGTATGTAGCTAAACTTGCAGCCATTATGGCAGGCAGCTCTGAAACAACTTTTTACGTGCTGGCAGTTTATTTCGGCTCTGTCGGGATAAAAAAATATCGCTATGCTATACTCACCGGAATAATTGCTGATATTACAAATATTGTACTAGCAATTTGGGTTGCGCGTCTGTTTTTTCTTGCCAGCAGCGTGTTGTAGCGCATAGCACATTTTCTTCATTTGCGATTTTCTTTACTAGAACCGCAAAATTTATATCTATAAAATTAATTTGCCCAATTTTTTCCACCAAAAAATTTTCACTGCCGCAGTTTATACAGTACTTATGCTGGGGAACTATCAAACCATTTCTGATAACGGTTTTCAATTTAACTCCGCAGCATGCACAACGAGTTATGTACCATTCGTTTCTTATAAATTTACCGCAATCAGGGCAATAACCGCATTCCCTGTCCGGAGTTACGTGTTCATGACTGCATTTATGTCCCAGTTTAAATATATTTGTAAAAAACATTAGTTAAAACCTCACTAATTCTTATTTAATTAACATAAATATTTTGTCAAATAATGTTAAGAAATGTAAATTTATAAAATGTTTATATCAATTACTTATCTTAAAAATACTTAATATATATAAGGATATTAATTCAACTTTTTATACTACACATACACATATATACTACACTTCACACATTAAAGTTTTTAGAGTCATAAAGACTCTTTTTTTTTTAATTAGTGAATAGTGAGTAGTGAATAGTGAGCGCTTTACCCCTGTCACTGCGAGAAAATCTTTGATTTTCGCGGCAGTCCACCGGATTGCTTCGCTGCGCTCGCAATGACATGATGCAGGGAGCTCTACTTCCCAACCCAATTCATTACCCCTCTCCACTTGAAAAACTTTCCCCCTCGCCCCTTGCGGGAGAACGAATTTTCGGTAGGGCGGAGCGTGCGGGAGCGGGAGTTCGGGAGGAACTCATTCCCGCAAGCGTAGCCCGTAAGGTGTCGGGAAGCTGAGAACTTCCCGACACTCTGAATAATCCAAGACAGGGCTTGGGATAGATTGAATCCGGCATCTTAAAAATATTGACACCCTTATTACTTAATGCTAAACTATGATATCCCAATCGGAATTAAGAAGTATGGAATTAAGTAACGAAGAAACTGTCACAAGACTATTATCTTATAATGAGATTTTGCACATTAAGCATGAAAAAATGCTCATTACAAACCCGTTTGATTCGCTGGGAGAATTTCTTAAAAATGTTCAACCGGAACCTTCTACTTATGAAAATAAATATGTTTTTATAAAATAAAAACACCCTCCTTTTATGAGGGTGTTTTTTGTTTTTATTATCTATTACTGTTTTGTTGTGAATTTGTACCCGTTACGAGTTAAATAACCTTTTGAAGAATCATATGTATATTCTACTTCTTTTACATTTTGGTCGGCGTAATTTACACCTTCACCCATTTCTTTGATGGTTACTTTATAGGTATTAGAATTTTCCTCTTTCTGTACGAAGTTATATATATTCTTTTGTGTACCGTGTTTTGTACAATCTACTGAATAAGAGATTTTGCCGTCTTTATCTTTCTTAACATTTGTAATTTTACCTTGAATCCAGTTGTCTGTTACTGATTCGTGAGTATTTTCTGCGAATTTAACATCGATACCGGCTTTTTCAAGTAACAGAAGAACTGTTATGTTATTTGCATCTTTTACAACTCCGCCGTCTTCAATACCTAATTTCTTAAGTAATTTTCCGGCTTGTTCCGGAGTTAAATTCTTGATATCACTATCTGAAATACCTTTTATTTGGTCAGGAGTCATATCATCAATTTTTGTCTTTTTACCACCGACAGTTATCTCATCTTCTGAAACATTTCCAGCCGGGTCACCATTGTCAACAACATCAGCAGCACCACCGCCATTAACATTACCGGCATTACCTGCATCATCGGCATCATCGGCACCATCGACATCACCAGCTCCGTCAGTGTCGTCTGCACCGTCAACGTTGCCATCATCCTCGCTGCCGTTTGGTTTTTTGCCGAATTCATCAGTTGTAATATCGCCCCAGCCGCGAGCAATGCCGTCATTTTTTAAACCTTGTAACATTGCATCGTATTCAGGTAAGTCTGTTGATTTATGATTAGGATCGCTTTCGCTTAATTTTCTGTCTGCAAGTATCCTATTGTACAAATTTTTTAATTCATCCGGAGTTAAATCTTCTTTTGCTCTAAGATTTGTTATTTCTCTTGTATAGTTGGCAAGTTTCGTTCTGTCAGGGTCATTACAAACAGAATCAGAGTGCTCTGAACATGTACATTTTCCGTTGTTATTGCTGTCTGAAACTCTGGAATTATTGTTATTACCGCCGCCCCAGAGTCCTGACAATGATGGAAATCCGCCCATACTAAAGTTACCGAAGGATGGGAAGAATCCGCCCATTCCGAAACCGCCAAAATTCATGCCGCCGCCAAACCAATTGTTGAAGAAGCCGCCGAATGCATTGCCTAAACCGAAGCCAAAGCCGCCCCAGAATCCGCCGTGTCCGTCACAGTCAATATTAAATACGGTATTATTTATACTGCCGTAATTGTTTCCGCCGCATCTGGAGTGGAACATCTCGTAGTGTTTAAAAGAACTGTGGCAATTAATTCTGCTCATACTCTGTACCTCGTTTTTCTTACATCTGTTATATATATAAAGTATAGAAAAAATATCGAATTTCACACTTTGTCATATTTGTTACAAAACTTTACAAAAGAAATGTTAACTTTTGTAACAATGTTTTTTAAAACCCTAAAGTTTTTTTTAATTGTGCCGATATACATATTACAAAGGGAAAACAAAAAGCTCGGGAAAAGGAGCAAGGGATTATGGGATTAAACGTATCTGCATCATTTACTTACAATTTAGACAACAGAGAAGCTCTGAAAAATGCCGCAAAAAATATTTTAAATAAAGGCGGAGCATCAGCTGAAGCTGCTCAGCAAATTATTGAAAGAACCCTTTTGAATAATGATACGGCATTGAGAGAAACTTACATAAATCCTCAAATGTCCGTAATCAAAGCTTCCACACAAATCACTTTGAATAAATCTTTAAAAGAGACTTTAAAATACTTAAAAGAACATGCAAACAAAAAAGTTGTAAAAGAGCCTGTTCTTGGAGAATTGTGGAATATATTTACAACAAATAATGAATCTTCCGAAAAGAATCCTTACAAAGGCGAATTATATGATTTTGAAATAGACAAAAATGCAAGAAACATTTTTGCAGCTTAAAGAATCTCCTCACAGGCGGAATTTGATAAATCAAATTCCGCCGCCTCGTTTATAATCTAACTTTTACAACAACTTTTTTTACGTTCAATTTTTTATCAGGATTTATGGATGGTTTGTGAGCGTCCTGCGGAAACAAAACCAAAAATTCTCCTTCATTTATCAACTCATACGAATCCTTTTGATTTAGGTTCAAAAACTCTATATCTTTTTCTTTATTATAAGTTTCTACGGTAGTGCAGTTTGAATAATTAGTTACTCCTATTTTTTCTGCACCTTCTACCATATATTGTATATCAGCATACTCTCTATGTGCTTCGTAGGGAGCATTCTCTTTTGTTTCATAGCTTTGAATATTTGCATATATATTATTATCAATTTGATACCTGCCATCATCCAGGGATTTTAAATCATTGTTCTTAAGCCATTCAAACCCTTTCTTTAAACTATCTGAAATTCCGTAATATGTGTTTGCATATTCCAGTTTATCCTTTATCATTACACTATCCTTTCTTTAGAATTAAACTTTTTGCCTTGCTCACTCAAATAAATATAATTATTCATTAACAAATCTTAACAAAACAAAATAAAAAAGGCAATTTACGTAAAGAAAAATACTTTATATATTTGTAAGGTTAAAGGTTAGTTTTAATGTTACGCAGGTTAGTAAAAGTTAGGTAGGTTCACTATGTTAATGGCATTCTGGGAAACCCAGAGATTAACACGCGAAATAAATTATTTAGAAAAGCTGGCTATTCAAACCCGCAACCGGCTTTCTAATTACCAGAAATACGCAAGTGTTCTTGGCGGTTCCGGCATAATGACAATGAATAACATTGCCGGACTTTCTGCAGAGCTTTTACCAAGAGCGTCAATGTTTGCACAGTTTTCTAACCAAGCAAGTTCGATGAGTGCGATGCAAAATCTTCAAACAATGAAAATGATTGGTCAGGTCCCGTGGACGGGTAATGCATTAGCACAGTATCAGATTGAAATGAGTGCTTTTGCCAAATTTAAAGAAGAATCGATGAAAGCGCTTAAGCAGCAAGAAATACAAATCCTTAATGAAAAAGAAAAAGAGATCCAATTAGAGATGAATGAAATAGAGCAGCGAATCAAGATGAAACGTGCAATGCTTGAATCAGTAAAACAGCTTGCCGCGGAGGATGCAAGAAATAGCGCTCCTAAGTTTGGACTCTGATAACAATTAAATAACAAACTCTAAAACCTTTAGTGTGAAGAAAAATAGTGAAGTGTAATACCTATTAACTTAAGAAAAATTCCCCTCGCCTCTCCCCAAAGAGGCTTTTTTTTGTTAATTATATGAATTTAGTTTATCATCATTCCAGCAGGGAGAGCGGCTTTTCGGCAGGGTTTCAAAACTCTTCCCTCGCCGCATTGGGTGAGAGCGGATTTTCGGTAGGGCGGAGCGTGCGGGAGCGGGAGTTCGGGAGGAACTCATTCCCGCAAGCGAGCCCGTA
>CALUVJ010000010.1 GCA_944324195.1 Candidatus Gastranaerophilales bacterium | reverse complement strand
CCCCCTCACCCGAATTTCTAAGTTTCGCTTAGGCTCAACTTGAAATTCTACCCTCTCCCACAAGGGGCGAGGGGAAAGTTTTCCAAGTAGCGAGGGGAAGAGACCAACCGGCCCAAAACATTTACCCCCAAATGGCGAGGAAAATGATGTTTTGCTTCAACTATTGAAAAAAGTGGTTTACATTATTCAAGACTTTTTTAATAATGTAAATTTTTGTAACAATTATCTTTCGAATTCTAAAGTTTTACCCCAAATTTGCCGTAATACATATTAAATAAGGGAAAATTTATAAAGGAAAGCGGAACTCAAAATGGGAATGGCAGCATCACAAGTTAGATTATTACAGCTGACTAGCCGAAAAAATACAATCGGTTATCAGCTTCAGGACTTGTCTTTGCAAAAAAATTCGCTTGCCCGCGATATGCAGAGGGTTACAAAAAATTACCAGAATGCATTGAGTTCAAAAACTTTGAAGTGGTCAAATAATGGCGGCGCTTCTTATGTAGATTTAAGTTACGCAAATTTAATGCGCCCGGGAAGTGCAAATCAAAATAATCCTTATTTGATTACAAATACAGCAGGAAAAGTTGTTGTAGACAGCAAATATCAAAAATATGCAGAAATGATTTCCGCAAACGGTAATGCCGGCGGAGATTGGGAGTCAGTAAGAGCAGAGGTTTTGTCAAGTCTAACAGGTATTTCTGCAGAAAAAATAGATAGTGCTGCTACTTCAGACAGCGGATTAGATACTGCTGCAGATAATGTGAATGCATTGATGGAGGAAGTAGACCAATTACAAGCCAAAGCTGAATTTTCAGGAACAGAAACAGAATTCTTGGAAGAATGTTTTGGTGCAAGCTGGGCAGGGGTGCATGAATATAATGGTACTACAAGTGCATCTTCTATTGCTAATGATTATGGTGGTGCCAGCACTGTGTGGCTTTTAGGTACCGACTTAAGTTCTTCTAAATCACAGTTAAAATCAATGATAGAAACTATGGGAAGTCGGGTTAGTGCTTATTTGAGCGATGAAGATTCTGCTGCTTTTCAGGAAGCTTGCAAAACTACAATAAGCAATTATAATACTTATTTGGAAACATCCGGAGAACAATGCGGTTCAACCTGTCAAACTTCATGGGATACAGAAGGATATGCTGCGGGACATTATGTCGTAAATATTAACCTGTTAATTACCGAACTATTAAGAAACTATAGAAACGCCGGAGGTACAACTGATTCTAATTCTAGAGGAAGTACGGTTTACTGCTGGTATGACAAAAATTCTCAGGCATATAAGGATTATATCGCTAAACTGGAAGAATTGGAAGCTGCTAAAGAAGAATATAGCAACGCCGTTGATACCGGTAATCAAATTTTAACTGCTGATGAAGAAAGCAGTATTAATTTTTATGACAAGATGTTTTCTGCAATTGCTGAAAATGGCTGGGTTGCAGATTCCCAAGTGGAAGATAACAGCTATTTAAACAATATGCTTCAGAATAATCAGTATTACATTACAACGATGTCTAATCAAACTGACAGCGAAGGTGAAGAATATTATGAGTACAATACCGACATTGCTTCTAACTTTGAAAATATTTTCTCAGTAAATGATACAGATGCGCAAAATGAAGCCCTTGTTGAATATGAATATGAGAAAAGTGTAATAAATGAGAAGGAATCCCGAATCGATACACGAATGCAAAATCTTGAAACCGAGCAGTCTGCAATTAATGAAATGATAAAAGGTATAGAGACTGTAAAAAATGATAACACGGAAAGAACGTTTGGAATATTCGCTTAATCATATGTTTATGTTATGATTTCTTTATGTATAATGTACAAAAAGGGATTATAGATGTTCGATTCGTTATCAGATAAATTGCAGGATATTATAGCCAGAACCGCAGGGCAAAAAGAGCTTTCGCAGGATAATATGCAGGAGGCTTTAAGAGAAATCAGACGTGCGCTTTTGGAAGCGGATGTTAATCTAAGAGTCGTAAAGGCTTTTATATCCAATATAAAAGACAAAGCAGAAGGCGAAAATGTCTTGCAGGGAGTTAACCCTTCCCAGCAGCTTGTTAAAATTGTTCACGATGAACTTATAGAACTTTTGGGTAAAGAAGTTTCTCCGCTTGATTTTTCGGGTCATCCGAATTTGATAATGATGCTCGGGCTTCAGGGAAGCGGAAAAACGACTTCTTCCGCTAAACTTGCGGTTAAATTGAAAAAGGAAGGCAGAAATCCTTTGATGGTTGCCTGTGATGTTTACAGACCGGCTGCAATTACGCAGTTAAAGACACTTGGCGAACAAATCGGAGTTGAGGTTTATTCAGAGGACTCAAAAGACGTACAGGGAATTATACAAAATGCAATAAACTATTCAAAAGAAAAAGGGTTTAATACGCTTATTCTTGATACGGCAGGCCGCTTGCAGATAGATACCGATATGATGGCAGAACTTTTGCTTATAGACAGAGTATTTCATCCTGCTGAGAAGCTCCTTGTAATAGATTCTATGACAGGACAAGAAGCGGTAAATGTTGCTGAAAATTTTGACGCTCAACTCGGTGTAACAGGTCTTATACTTACAAAACTTGACGGCGATTCAAGGGGCGGGGCGGCATTAAGTGTTGTTTACTGCACTCATAAACCCGTTAAATTAACAGGTACCGGAGAAAAACTCAACGCATTAGAGGATTTTTATCCCGAAAGAATGGCAACAAGAATACTTGGAATGGGTGACATCGTCTCTCTTGTAGAACGCGCACAGGAAGTTTTTGACGAAAAGACCGCAAAAGAGATGGAAAAGAAAATGGCCAAGGCTGAATTTTCTTTTAACGATTTCTTAAAAATTCAGTCTCAGATGAAAATGTTCGGCTCAATGGATCAGCTTCTCGGAATGATACCCGGACTTAAAATGTCTAAAGATGACAGGCAGAAAATCTCTCACGAAGGAGAAAAACAGATTAAGAAGATTGAAGTTCTTATACAGAGTATGACTCCTGAAGAACGTGAACGTCCTGAGTTGATGAATTCTTCCAGAAAAAAACGTATTGCGCAAGGTGCGGGTGTTCCTATACACGAAGTAAATGTTTTTATTAACCAGTTTGAGCAAATGCGCAAGATGATGAAGGGTTTTTCCGATGTTAAGAAAAATATGGGTTCGATGATGGGTAAAATGGGGCAGGCAGGTGCTAAACTTACGGCTCATCAGATGATGAAAAATATGCGGAGATTTCGTTAATTAATGAGATTAATAGCAGGACTGGGAAATGTAGGCGGCAGATATATTTTTACACGGCATAATGCGGGGTTTATGCTTATAGACAGTATTGCTGTTAATGCAAATTTGAGTTTCCGCGAGAACTCCAAGCTCAAATGTATTATGACAAATTTGCGCACCGGATTTGAGGACTATCTTTTGATAAAACCCACCACCTTTATGAACCTGTCGGGCGAAGCGGTAAGAGCGGTAATGGATTATTATAAAATTGCATTAGAAGATGTGTTAATTGTGTATGATGATATTTCTTTGGAGTTGGGGCGTATACGTTTTCGTCCTAACGGCTCAGACGGCGGGCATAACGGTATAAAATCCGTCATTCAGCATCTCGGCACTAACAATATTGCACGTTTAAAAATAGGAATCGGACCTCAGCCTAACATACCGTCAGAAGTTTTTGTATTGCAAAATTTTTCAAAAGAAGAACTTGAAACTTTGAAAAATGCACTGGGAAAAGCAAAAGACGGAATTGCCTGTTATTTTAAAGAAGGTATGGCAGCGGCGCAAAACAAATATAATTAATCTATTCACCATTCACTACTCATTAAAGAAAGGATTTATAAATGAATATAGCAGAACAACTTGAGCAAAATGAAAAATATGACGAAGCTTATGCTGAATATAAAAAACAACTGGCCCAAAAGCCTTCTGAAATAGAAATATTATCAAAATTGGCACATCTGGCTTTGATTTTGGATAAAAAAGAGGATGCAAAAGTTTATTATGCGAAGATATTGGAAGTAGATCCTGCAAATATTATGGCTCATGAACAATTGATTGATATTTTTGCAAACGAGGACAGGTTTAAATATTACTTAATCAGAGGAAATATGCACGCTCTGCAGCAGCAGATGAGCCATGCAAGAAATGATTATAAAAAAGCTATTGAACACGCTAAAGATCCTCAGGAATCTTTACCTGCGAGATATTTGTATGCAGGTTTGTGCGAAGGTCAGGGCAAGTTAAATGAAGCTATAGACGAGTATTTAAAAATTTCCGATTATGATGAAAAAAATCCTGTTGTTTTTCTGAAGCTTGCGGAATTATATGACAAAACCGAAGGTCTTGTTGCTGCTATACAGACACTGGAGCGCGGACGCAAAGAAAGAGGTTTTAAGGATTTTGAAGAGATTCTTGCAGGGTATTATATCAGAAATTCCCAGCCCGAAAAAGCTTACGAGCTTGCAAAAAGTGATTTAACCAAAGCAAGAGCTTTGTTTGATATGGGCAAAAATGAGGCAGGGTATGAAATCCTTATGAAAGTAAAGGATAAATATTCAAAAGAAAAGATTTTCCATTCGCTTTTAGCCCAGTATTATTTCCAGAAAGATATGTTTGAAGAAGCTTTTAAAGAGATTGATGAATTTGCAAAAATAGATCCTAATTCTCCGCTTATTTATCAGATGAGAGCTTTGATTTATGAAAAGAAAGGTGATTCATTTAATGAACATGTGAATTGGAGTAAGTACAATATTACCCGTGGTGAAAAGGATGTTGCGTTGAATGAATATTTAACTGCGTATAGATTTGACGATAAAAATGTAGATTTAATTGAGACAATTGCGGCCTTATTGGAAGCGGAGGGGGATAAGACAAAAGCTGCAGAGTTTTATGAAAGACTTGCCGATGTTGATCCGAAAAACAAACTTGCACTGGAAAAACTTGCGATATTCAGAGAATCTATCGGAGATAATTACGGCGCGATAGATTATATGGACAGATTAAAAGAAATTGATCCGAGAAACCAGTTTGTAAAAGATAATTATGAAAAAATAAAAGAACAGGCAGAAAATGGCGGATTCGGAGCATTCCTCAAAAAAATCTTCGGTCGTAAAATGGGTGTATAATTTATGTATTATACGGAACTTTTGTCACCCGCTAAGGATAGAGAAACTGCAATTGCGGCAATTGATTGCGGAGCCGATGCCGTTTATATGGGTGCTTCTGCTTTCGGGGCAAGGCAAAATGCCTGTAATTCACTCGAAGATATAAAAAAGGTTGTAAATTACGCTCATAAATTTCGGGTAAAAGTTTTTGTGACCGTAAATACGATTTTGGCTGATGAAGAGTTGGAACAAGCTGTGGAACTTGTAAAGCTGCTTGATGAAGTGCTTGTCGATGCCGTAATTATTCAGGATATGGGCTTGTTAAAAAGATTAATGGAGGAAAGTGTAAAAATTCCGGTTCATATCAGTACGCAGTGTGACAACCGAGACCCTGAAAAGGTGTCTTTCTTTAATCAGCTTGGGGTTTCCAGAGTTGTGTTGGCTCGTGAGCTCTCAATAGAGCAGATAAAAGAAATTCATAAACAAAATCCGGATTTGGAGTTGGAAGCATTTGTTCACGGGGCTCTTTGTGTTTCATACAGCGGGCAGTGCTATTTGAGCCAATATATAGGAGGGCGCTCTGCAAACAGAGGCGAGTGTGCTCAGCCTTGCAGAAAAAAATACACACTAAAAACTGCAGAGGGAAAAGTTATAGCAAAAGATATTTATGCCTTGTGTCTCAAAGATTTTAATGCTTCTAAGCATTTGGAAGAAATGATAAAGGCCGGAATTTATTCTTTTAAAATTGAAGGACGGCTTAAGGATTCTAACTATGTAAAAAATGTGACGGCGTATTACCGGCATGAGTTGGACAAATTCTCAAAAAAATCTTCTTCCGGCAAAAGTATTTACCCTTTTGAGCCGAATCCGGAAAAGAGCTTTAACCGCGGGTTTACAGATTATTTTTTAGAGGAGCGCAAGGACTGTTTTAATTTTACGTCTCCCAAATCACGCGGAGAGTATTTGGGGAAAATCATTGAAATTAAAAATGGCGTTTTTAAGATTAAGACAGAAAAAGAAATACATCCGCAGGATGGTTTAACAGACGGTAATAATGGTTTTTTGGTTAATAAAGTTCAAGACGGTTACATTTACCCCAATAAATCGGCTAAGATTAAACTTGGCGATAAAATATACAGAAATTCGGATTCAGAATTTGAAAAGCTCTTGTCTCTGCCGGCGAAACGCCAAATAGGGGTGAATGTATTAGTAAAAGGCGGGACAATCAAACTTACGGATGAGGACAATGTCTCTGTCGACTTTTCTCTGCCTGATGGCGAAAAAGCCAATAATCCCGAAAAAATGAAGGAGAGTTTTGTAAAACAATTTTCAAAGACGGGTGAAAGTGATTTTTATATTAGAGATATAAAAATAGAATCCGAAATCCCGTTTTTGCCGATATCTGTGATAAATGAATTTAGGCGCAATGCTCTTGATGAACTTATGCGAAAAAGGATGACGGAATATAAGCGGGCAGAGCAAAAACCAATGGAATATGTTCCGTATTATAAAAAAGAGCTTGATTACAGAGCAAATGTTCACAATTTTCAGGCGCAAAATTTTTATGAACGATGCGGGGCGCTGGTTTCAGAAATGTCTTTTGAGAAAAAAGCGCTTTCACATCAGATTGAATTAATGCGTACAAAACATTGTATAAAATATGCATTGAATATGTGCAAGTCACCTGAAAAGCTTGTTTTAGAGGATGAGTTCGGCAAGGTTTATCCCTTAAGGTTTGACTGCAAATGTTGTGAAATGATTGTGTTAAGTCCTTAGTTGATTATTGTCCTGTCGTTGCTGCTTGTTGGGTTTGAGCTTTTAATTGTTCCCATTTTTCAACAGTATCAATGTTTTGAATTTCTATAAGGGCTTTTTCCAAACTGTTCTTTTGTTGTTCAAGCTGCGTCAAATATTCCTGAGCCTGTTGTGCGTCGAGCTGGGTAAGTGAACCAAACATCGGAACAGAATATTCTCCGCTCCATTGTGCCATTGTGAAAGGAACAACCGCACCGGGGGCTGTAATTGCTTGTCCGGCATAGCTGCGAAGAGTTCCAAAACTTCCGTTACTGCCGCCTATGTATCTTGAATAATCATTTTTAAACCAGGTAGACGTTTTAAACAAAGATTTAAATTTAATTGAGTTACATACAGCAAGCTCGTTTTCGACTTGAAGTTTCTGTGTATTAAAGTTTTGAAGTGCTCTTCTGTAATGTGCAATTTTTTTCGGGCTGGTTGCTCGTTCTAATTTGGCTTCTATTTCTGAAATTTTAGTATTCAAATCGCTAAGCTTGTTGCTTAAATTTTTTATTCCGGCTTTAAGTTTAGCTTTTGTATTATATTTAGCGCGCAGGGTAGCATCAGTATATTCATTTAATTCGCTTCTGTGAGAATCCGGTTTTTTTGCATAAGAACGCATAGTGCTTTCTTTAAACTGATTAAGTTTTTTGAGGTCTTTGATATAAGCTTTTTGTGCAGTTTCCATTTCTTTTTTGAATATATCAAATCTTTTTTGGGAAATAGACTGACCGTTAATTTCAAAACCGCCGCTCGAATTCTGAGTATAAGAAGAAAGCCGCTCCTGATTTTTAATACCAGAGTTTTCAGTGTTTAATCTGTCAAATTCTGTTTTTGATTTGAAACCTGAAATGGAGCGAAGTTCATTCAGATTGTTTTCCAGCATGGTTTTTTGTTCCTGAAGAAGCGTACGTTTAGCAGCATTGGTTTCTGCAGCGATTTTGTTATTTAATTCATTAATTTGCTTATTCAGGGATGTTTCCATCTCATTAAACTTGTCCTGATATTTTTTATTCCAGCTGTTTACATTGTTGACTGCTGTTTTTACCTTAGAAGCATATGTCTGTCTAAAACCTTTAATTCCGCCGCCGTTTGCTGCTATAAGGGCTTTATCCGCTTTCATAGCGTTAGTTGTTGCTTTAAATGCATTAACAGTCATATCTCTTGTTGCTTGCGAAATTATTTCAATCGGTTTGCCGATACCTGTTCTTGCTTTTGCAACCGCAGATATACCCATTGTTGTCGGATTTGTTCCGGCTGCTTTAGCAGCAGTGCTTACACTCTTGCCAAGCCCTCGCAGACCTATAGCCGATGATACTCCGATAAATGCACCTGTACATATATCCTGCCGCGCCTGTTCTTTTTCTTCTTCTGTTTTTGCATTATTAAGTTTTGATATGCCTTTTGCAACCCCAACTGTACCGCTGACAACGCCATATGCAAGTAAACCGTAACCTATTGCCGGACCTATGACCGGAATAAATGTTGCTCCGACTGCCCCAACCGTGATAACAGCATTTCTCAGTAATTTTTTAAAGCTCCATTTGCCATTTTCGTCATATCCAAATAAACTTTTACCCATATTTGTTAATGCGGCACCGGCTGAACAAACCCATTCCCCTGCTTTTTGCAAAAAACCTTTCTTTTTAGGTTTGGAAGCTTCTTTATCAATAGAACCGTCCTCTTTTAACTTAGGACCATCCAGTTTTGCAGTCTCTATAACATAAGTGCCGTCTGCTTTTTTTGATTTTTTTATATCTTGTATAATTTGTTTTTGTGCTTCTATTAATTCTTTTGTCTTTTTTATTTCTTTTGAACGTTCTTTTATGAAAGCAAGTTTTTTTGCATCTTCTTCCTGTTTCTTTAATGCTTCTTTTTTCCGGTTTTCATATGAATCCGTATTTGTCATGGTGCTATCATTCCCGGATGTGAAACCAATCCAAGGGGTTGGGAATCCGCCATAAAAATTATTCAGCGGAGTAAAATTATTAAATGTGAAATTGCTAGGATCCCACAATGGTTTATTTAAAGAGTAACTGAACGGCATAAATTCTCCCAATTAAATATCCCTTATATACATGAAGTAAATTTATGTAAAAGTAATTGCTATATTGTTACAAAAATTTACATTAAAACTTCATTTCAGATATGGTGTATTATACATGTTTAGGATAGAATTAATTTATGAAGTGTGGTTTTGTAACAATATTAGGACGACCTAATGTTGGAAAATCTACTCTTTTGAATCAAATGCTGGGACAGAAGATAGTTATTGCAACAGACAAGGCGCAGACTACGAGGAAAAGAATTAAAGGAATTTTAACAGATGAGAACGGACAAATTGTCTTTGTAGACACTCCGGGCGTTCATCGTCCTTTGAATAAGCTGGGTGAGTTTTTACTTGATGAAGCAAAAGTTGCTGTACCGGATGCGGATTTAATTTTATTTCTTGTTGACGGATCAGAACCCGCCGGTAAGGGTGACAAGTGGATAGTGGAAAATATTCTCGAGAGTATTAAAATACCAGTGATATTAGTTATGAACAAAGTTGATAAAGTTAAACAAACACAGAAAATTGAAGAGAATTTGATGTCATATAAAACCCTTTTTAAAGAAAATATTCCTGTTATTAAAATTTCTGCAAAAACAGGCAGAAATAAAGATACGCTTTTATCCAATATTTATAAGAAACTGCCTGAAGGTGAAAAGCTTTATCCTGACGATATTGTGACAGAAGAAAGTATGCGGAATGTTGCGGAAGAAATTATAAGAGAAAAAATTCTACTCCATACGGAGGATGAAATACCCCACTCTGTTGCTATTAAAATAGATAAGTATGAAGAGTGTGTGGATATAGACAAAATTTACGCAATTATTTATTGTGAGCAAAAAAGCCAAAAGGGCATTCTGATAGGAAAAAATGGTTCTTTGTTGAAAAAAATCGGAACAGAGGCGCGTTTGGAATTGGAAGAGATAACAGAAAAAAAAGTTTATTTAAATTTAGAGGTAAAAGTTGAAAAAGATTGGCGAAAAAAAGATAAATTATTAAAAGAATTCGGATTTAAATCCGATGATTAATAGCAAAAAGAATATTTATATGTTTTATTATAAGTAAAGTGTGTGAAAAAGATAAAAATGTGTAGTATCAAAACAAATCAAAAAAAAATTAATAGTGTGTGTTAGGAGATTTTGGAATGAAAGTTGAAAACATTGGTGTTACATTCGGAACAAGCAATCGGACAATTAAACAAACAAAAAATCAAAACAACCCTGCTTTCAGAAGGAACTGGGCAGAACATGCAAGCTGGGGCGCTAATTATTTACAAAAAACCGGAAAAACGAATTTTAAGTTGTTTTCATTTCCGGATGCAAAAGCAGTTTTTGTTGAAGTTGCAGACAAAGCTGCAGTAAAATTATCTAATATACGAGAACGTTTGGTTACAGTATTTGGGTTATCTGCCGGAGCTGCGGCTTCTTCAATTGTTGCAGAACCAATTGATAAAAAATCAAAAGTATTTCCTATGGAAAATAAAGGTGATGGTATTTTTGAAGCCGATAATGTAGATGCTAAACCTGATGATAAATACAGATATATTGTTGTAACAAAGGATAATCAAGTAAATGTTGTAAAAGACCCTTATTCAAAAAAACAAGAAAATATTCATGGGTGGAGTTCTGTATATAATCCTGACGGTTACAAGTGGAAAAATACTGACTGGCTTGAAGGAAAAGATCCAAGAAGAATTGTAAGAAAAGAAAATGAACCGTTAAGAGGTTTGGAAAAACTTATTATAGATGAAGTAAATATTCCGACTTTAACTAAAGAGGGAACTTTTGAGAGTGCAAAAGCAAGAATTGATACGATAGCGGAAAAAGGGATTGCAACTGCAATTGAGATAATGCCTATTGAAAATACGTATTCAAAACAATGGGGATATGACGGCGTTGACAAATTTGCGGTAAACTCAAACCTTGGAACTCCCGAGCAGTTAAAAGAATTAATCGATCATGCTCACGGAAAGGGTTTAAATGTAATAATTGATATGGTTCCGAATCATATGGGACCGGACGGTGATTACCTTGCACAAACAGGTCCTTATATCAAGGGGCCGGGCGAGTTCGGAAACCTTTTGAATTACGAAGGTGAAAATAACCGCTATGTTCGCGATTGGATGACAAATGCCGCATTGTGGTGGGCTACTGAGTTCAAAGTTGACGGCTTAAGATTTGATCTTACGAATAAAACGGGGTCTGACTACTTGCTCAGACAAATTGCCGTAGAGTTAAATGAGCATGCTCCAAATGTATTCTTAATAGCAGAGGACCATGAGAAAAAACGTCATTCTATTACAAGTTATTACAAAAATCCTAATGCTGATCATGCCGGAGAGCTTAACTTCATTGATTCCAGCGTTGATAATATTACTAAAGGCTGGAAAACATTCCCGTGGAGTATAGGTTTTGACAGTGAATGGGATTCTCAATATAAAGATGCTGTAAGCCGTGCCGCTCTTGAACCAAACAGATTTACGATTGATGATTTGGATAATTATATCAAAACTTCTCATTACCGCGTAAAATATGCATATAGCCATGATGAAATCGGTAATGAGGACGGAACAAGGTTTATTCCTAAATACATGAGTCGTCACTTGGGCTTGTTCTTTGATGTAAATGGTATTAATGACGCAGAAAAAGGACAAAATGCAGCAAAAGCGGCGCAAGATTTAGCGGAACTTGTTGTTTCAAAAGATTTTGCCAAGTTGTCTGACAGTAAGCTTGCAGAAGCAGAAAAAAGCTATGGAATTAACAGGTTTATTTCAAAAAAAGAATTAACCGATGTTTTCAAGACTGCGTATGCAAAACAAAAAATTATGCTTGGTACAATTATGACAACTCCGGGGCCGAAAATGTTCTTCCAGGGTGATGATGAAATGGATTTATCTTATTTCAAATTCTTTAGAGAACTTTCGGATGACAAAGCAAAAAGAAAAGACAACCCAAATCTTGTAAGAGAAGAAATTAAGAAAAAAGGTTATGATACCTTAGAAGCGGTAGCGCGTCCGGAATCAACACTGGGAACTGTTGAACCGGAAGGTATGTTCAAGGATATAGATGAGCAAATGATTGAATTTAATGCTGATTTACGTGATTTGCTTGATAAATATCCGGTTCTTGCAAAAGGAGAAATGATTGCAACATACAAAGATAATTACCATATGGTTCATGCTCATCAGTTAAAATTAGATGATGAAGAATTACTGATAATTAAAAATTTCGGACAAGGATTTCATAGTAATCGATATAGTTATGACGGTTTCCCTAAATACGGAACTTGGCAAGAAATCTTTAACAGTGATGCTAAAGAATATGGCGGCTCCGGATATTCAAATGCGGGCAGAAATAACATAACTTATAGAAACCAATATTTATCTTTGGCTCCTAATAGCTTTACAATATTGAAAAAAATTAAATAAGTAATAAGGGCTACATTGTATATACAATGTAGCCCTTTACAATTAACCTCTTCATGTTATTATTTAAAAAAAGGAACTATAATGACATTAACTGTAAGACAACATCATAATGCTCATACGAACCCGAAAGGGCTCGGAGTTTTGGTGTTTCTCTTCTAAGGCTCCTTTGTTATTCAACAGCTCTTTCGGGATATTCAAAGAGAGAATGTAAAGAGTAAGGTTGAAAAGGAGAATTGTTTAAAATGTCATTAATAAATCTAATATCGGCAATAGGTAATAATTCAAGTATTTACCCGCTTATTGTACGTGATTGCGGTATAGAAAATCCTGTCAAAATAGGTATGACTTATAATCAGAATTTGAAAGAGTCTAAGCAAATGGCTAATAATGCGCTCAGAGAGCGTACAATAGATGAATACGGCTCTTCTGTTGTGTGGTTAGGCGGTATTCCCGTAATGAACGGTGCTTGTGATTGGGGAATAAAAAAATTAGGGTATGATCCTAAGGTAAATGTTAATTTACTAAAAGAAAAGGATAATCAGGGTTTAAAATATAACATTGATAAATTTAAAAAGTCTGCACCTGAGGAGGTAAAAAGTCTTGAAAAAGTATTGAAGAATAAAGCAGCTTATCAAAAACTTCTGGCCGGTAAATTTGTTTTATCAACCGCAATTCCTGTATTGCTTATGGGATATATTCTTCCGAAATCTAATTTTGCCCTGACTGCTAAATTAAAGAAAAAACAAGAAGCCGTAAAACCGATTGTTGAAGATACGATGAAGGCAGAAAGAATGTATCGGCTCACAGATTCAAGTAATCCTTCTTTTAAGGGTGTTGTGTCAACTCTTGCAAATATGTCTACCGTAAACAAAATGGCTGTAACAGATGGAGGATTAACTATCGGTCGTGTCGGGACAGCAAGAAATAAGTATGAAAAGATGGAAAACGGATTCAAGATGACAATGATGATGTTTTTAAACTTTGTTGCTCCGATTTGGATTGCTAAGGGGTTTGACATTCTTTCAGGAAAATTATTTAATACAAATGTGAATCTTGATCCGATGTTAATGAATGATAAAAAGTTTATAAACTCTATTAAAGAAGGAACTTTGGACATTCCAAAAGGAAATTATATCGATTATCTTGATAAAAATCCGGATTCTCAAATTTCAAAATTGTGCGAAAAATACTGCGGCGTAAAGTATTTGAAGAACAGAGTAAGAGATCCGAGGGCTTATGTTGATGAAAAGCGCATAGAGAAATTTTTAGGAGAGATTGAGAAATTTGCAAATGAAGCAAAAACTTCTAATAATATAGATAAATACGCAAAGAAAGCTCTAAAGGTAAAATCCGCAAACATTCTTGCAAATGTTGGGATAAGCAGTATATTGCTTGCAGTTGCTCTTCCAAAACTTACTTTTGTTCTAAGAAAGAAAGTTACAGGCTCAGATGCAGAGCCGGGGCTTAAATAAAGATTAGGCGTGTTTTATTAAGATTGAAATGAGGTTATCACTCCGCGGAGAATCGGAAAGCTTTTCTCAGACACGCTCCCGCGCTGCTCCCGCTATCGCTTCGAAAAACTTTCCGATTCTCTGTTCCGCTTAAGACTATCAAGTATTATCTCTATCCCATTTGGGAAAGGGGGTAAAGATTCAATTCCTTATTTGTGTTTTAAAAGATTAATCCCTGCCATAAAATAATTTTTAAATTCTGCAAAGCTTCTTAGCGATAAAAGCGTTTTTAAAATAAATTTAGGTCTCAAATAAAACCTTCTTACCGCTTGTTTGTGAAGTTCAAAAATTCTCTCTTTTGAAAGTTCATGAGACTTTACCACAGGCGCATAATATGCGCTTTTAAAATCCATATTACCTTCAGCCAGCTTGTTCATCATTACATAAGCAAAAAATTTAGTTCCGGGAAGCGGAGTTGCCGTGTAAAAACTTATAAAATTACTGTCTAACTCTATTGCAAATTTAATAGTTTCTTCGACTGTTTCTTCTGTTTCCCAAGGTAGCCCGATTACGAAATAATTATAGATTTTAATTTTGTTCTTTTTAAGTATTTTAACCGTGTTTCTGATATTATCCAGAGTAATTTTTTTCCCGATACAATCAAGCATTTTTTGCGAACCGCTTTCGACTCCTATACTTACGAGCCTGCAGCCGGCTTTGTACATCATCTGCGCCATCTCATCGTCCATAGTATCCGCTCTTGTATTTGATGACCAAGTTATTTTAAGCCCGCTATCAATTATTTTTTGACATAAATCAATTGTCCAATCTCTGTTCAGGTTAAAAATATCTGACCAGAAGAGAAAATTTCTGATATTGTACTTTTCAACACACTCTTTAATTTCTGCAATAATATTTTCTGCAGAGCGAACTCTAACTTTTGCACCTGAAACCGGTGTTGCCAGGCAGAAGAAGCAATGGAAAGGACATCCTCTTGCAACCTTTATAACCGCCTGAACTTTTCCGTTATCAGGGCGTCTGTAAGTATTATTATCTACAAGGTGCCTTGCAGGAAACGGCAAAATATCGAGATTTTCTATAAAAGGGCGTTTTTCATTTTTCTCTGCCTGAAAATTTTTGCGGTAACAGATTCCCAAAATTTCTTCATCCGGAACTCCGTTTAAAATATCCCTCAAACTAAACTCCGCTTCACCCATAATTACATAATCAAGAAACGGATTTTCGTAAATGGCATTTGTATTATAAGTTAAAAACGGCGCTCCTTTGGCGATAGTTTTAAGGGCCGGCAGAGCTTCTTTTGCCTGTCTTATCCCGCCCATATCGGACAAAAAGGTCGGAGTCGCAATATTTACAACAAGATAATGCGGATTGAATTCTTTTAAGTCTTTTAAAAAATCACCGCCCTGACTGTAGTCTTTAATTTTAGCTTCAAATCCGCATTCTTCAGCAATAGCCGCAAGATACATTAAATCCGTAGGCGGAAGCGGCGGGATGACAAGTAAATCTTCTGTAGGCTGCTGGCATCTGTCCTCTCGGTTTAAAACCGGGGACGGGGGGTAAATTAAAAAGACTTTCCCCTTATTCTTTTCATTATTCATTTACCTATCCTTCTACAGTTTTTTCTTTAACCTGTGATGCTATGATACAAGCCGTAACAAAGCAAATTGCACCGATTATAAATGTATATTCCCAATGGTAATTAACTCCGCCTATTACGTTGAAACTGCATTTGTTAATAATCCAGGAAACCAGTGTGCAGACAAATACCTGAGGGCCGGCAATGAAGATATTAAAGATACCCATAACAGAACCTTCTGTACCCGGTTTTATAAACTGTGAAAGCATTGCAAACGGGAGGGCGCAAATACTGGCCCAGCCGATGCCGGCAATAGCCATAAATAATGCAATTAATTTAACGTTAATGAAAAATGCCATTCCTAAATAAGCTAAAGCCATAGACAGCATTGATAAAATGTGTACTTTTTTGTTTCCGTATTTAACGGATAAAATTCCGATAGGTATTGCAACGACAAAACAAACCAGATTGTAGAGTGCAAAGCATACGGATGAAAAGTTCGTGCCTGCAAGTACCGCAGGATCGTAGCTTGCTTTAACGACTTCAGAAACGTCTGATAAATCTGGTACGCCGAATACTGTATGTACGCAATACTGAGTAAAATAAATCATCATGCACATTGTGCCAATCCAGGTGAAAAACTGCATCCAGCAGATTTTCCCGACTTCCGGAGAGAGAGCAAAAAACTCTTTTAAAGCTTTTACTATATTAAATTTTTCTTTCTTTTCATCTGTTTTAGGAATGTATCTGCGCTCTTTAATACAGAGACAAGTCCAAATCATACCGAGCGAGAAAGCAAGGGCTGCCATAATAAACTGCGCATTTATAGACATCTGGTAATTAAAAGCCCATTTTAAAAACGGTGCCGTGCCGGCTGCAACAACGGAGCCGAGACCAATTGCAAGACTTATATAAGAATTTGCAATTGAATGCTGTTCAGGCGGAACAACATCAGGAATTAACGCTCTGTAAGGTCCTTGAGCGATGTTAACGCAGGCATCCAGAATCCAGATCATAACGGCTGCGAAGAACAAGGCTGCAAGTTCCGGAAATTTTATGTGCAGAGTTGAAGAAATAAAGTTTGTAATGAGCTCGGAATTTGGAAGTGCCCAGAGAGCAACAGCAGAAAGCAGCGCTCCGCCTAAAAGATACGGTCTCCTTCTGCCGAATAGAGAAGAGGTTTTATCACTCAGGGCGCCTATTACCGGCTGAACAACCATTCCGGTAAAAGGTCCGGCAAGCCAGATTAAACCGAACAAAAGAGGAGATGCTCCTAAATCTTCCGTAACCGGTCCTGATAGGATAATTCTCATCTGCCAAGCAAATTGCAGCCCGAAAAAACCGAGTGCAAAACTTAAAAATTTTGCGGTACTAAACTTTTTTAAAGTATTTTCTTCCATTTTGTCTCTCCACACATCTATTTACAAGTTTACAAGCAACAAAAAGCTCCGTCAATATATTGCCCGAGGGACTTATATACAACTTTATCCAAAATATGCTCGAAATATAGCTATAATGTTATTTCGAACTCGTTTCGAAATCTTGCCGGCGGTAAGCCCCTGAAATAAGTTCCACTGCTGTCCATGATAAATTATATTGTCATGCTGAACTCGTTTCAGCATCTTGCCAACATGGCGTTATACTTACTTTTGGGTAAGATCTTGAACCAAGTTCGGGATGACATTTTAGCCTTTCCTGTCACTGCGAGAAAATCTTTGATTTTCGCGGCAGTCCACTGGATTGCTTCGCTTCGCTCGCAATGACATTTTTATCTTTGACTTATCGGGCGATATTGGTTTGCCCCTTCCCCTCGCCCCCTGTGGGAGAGGACGCAGTCGTGCTTGAACATAGTGAAAGCTACGAATGCGGGTGAGGGGTAAATGAATGCGTGAGGGAGCTTTTTGGCTTGACATCATGTAATATTTTACTGTTGCAGATATGGGATGGGCAGAGGATTTTGGTTTAATACATTTTGATAATTGTATCAATCCCATTTTTTGCAATATTAAAAAGCTCAATCATTTTGTTAAACTCATATGGCTCGCCTTCTGATGTAGTTTGGAAGTCAACAATTTTGCCGCTTTGAGTTAAAACTACATTTGAATCCACCTGAGCATGAGAATCTTCTGTGTAGTTTAAGTCTAATTTTATTTCCCCGTCTGTAATTCCGATAGAAATAGCGCCGATTGGCTCAATTATCGGGTTTTCTTTTAGTTCTCCGGATTCTAATAATTTTTCTACTGCGTCTTTAAGTGCCAGAAAACCTCCGCAAATACTTGCGGTTCTGGTTCCTCCGTCGGCTTGAATAACATCCGCATCAACAGTTATAGTTATACCGGACATTTTTTCCAAATCAACACAGGCTCTGAGACTTCTGCCGATTAGTCTTTGGATTTCCTGTGTTCTTCCGGAAATTTTTTCTCTTTCTCTTTTGCAGCGGGTATTTGTGGAAGCAGGCAGCAGCGAATATTCTGCCGTTATCCAGCCTCTGTTGTCATTTTCATCCATCCATTTAGGTTTTTTAAGTTCGGCAGATGCTGTTACAATAACTTTTGTATCTCCAAATTCCGCTAAAATAGACCCCAATGCGTGTTTCGTAAAATCGTGTGTAAACTTAATTTCTCTAAGCTGGTTATTTTCTCTTCCGTCAGGTCTCATAATATTCCCTCTTTTTCTTACTCCTGCTACTTAATTGTACAACAAAAAGAGCACCTTTTCGATGCTCTTTTTTTGTTTATTATTTTTCTTCTTTGTCTTTTTCGTTCGGGTTGACTCCGCCTGCAGCTCCGGTATTACCTGTGACATTTCCTGCAGTTCCGGCTCCGGAGTTTTGATTGTTTTCAGTAACTCCTGCTGCTCCGTTTCCTCCGGCGGTTCGTGTGCCGGTTGCAGCTCCAAAGGCTCCCGTTCTTGCAGCTGCGTTATTTTGATTATTAGTAGGGATTCCTGCTGCAAGTCCGCTGCCCATTGCGGTTCCGGAGCTTTGATTGTTCGTAGGGATTCCTGCTGCAAGCCCGCTGCCGGCTCCGGAATCTTCTTCACCGGTTTGTGCAGCTGCTCTTGTAAGAGCTTCAGAAGATTCTTCCGAGAATTGCTCCATTGCTTCTTCCGGATTTTCCATATCTTCAGGCATTGCAAGTTCAAGTTCTTCAACTCCGACCATTGCGCCTTCATATCCTTCAATCGATTCATCATATATGTCACCGGTTTGTGAATTTATATCCTGAGTCATTTTTCTCATATCAATTTCAGTTCCGACATCACCTGCCCAACTGAATTGTTGTGCCGCGCCAACTCCGCTCATAGCAGCACCTGCTGCCCCCATTGCTGCAAATCCCCAGGCCCATGCCGTAAATATACCTCCTGACGCTGCAAATTTACCGGCTTGTAATGCAGCATTACCTCCTGATGCTGCATTTAATGTTTGAGCTCCGGCTTCTACATAGCACATTGTGCGCGTAGCTTCGTCAAAGCTTTCCGCATAGTCTGTTACGCCTTCTACTTCTGCAACGGTGGAAGCGGCATTATCGTATCCCTCTTGATATGTTCCCATTTCATCGTATATTTCTTCCGCAACTTCAGTTGTTTCTTCTTGCGTGTCTGTCATTGCTACACCAAGTTCTTGCATAATAGGAATTAATTCTTCAAGTAATTCTTTTTCCCCGTCTGTTAATGTTTCTCCTGCTTCAACTTTTTCCATTAAAGCATCATATGAAGCTTTGTATGAATCAAATTCGGATTTTGTTTCTTCAAGAGTTTCATTAGCATCTTCATTGTAAATTTGTGCTTCATCAGAAAGTGTAACTATTTCTTCACCCATAGTACTCATATCATCTTGTGCCGAATAAAGTGCGTTTTGTGCATTGGTCATTTCGTCTTGCATAGCATCACACGCTTCTTTTTCATCTTTGTTTGGTTTTTTCGCAGTATATGCGGCTCCTGTCGCTAGTGCTAAAGGCGCGGTTATTATCCATCCAATACTTTTAGATGTAACTTCGCTAGCGGCTTCTTTTCCTGCTTCCGTAGCAGCAGCACTTGCAGCACCATTTTTAACCGCTTCTTCTGCCGCTTTTTTCCCTACTTTTACAGCGGTTTTTTCGACCAATTTCCCGGCGACAGCTTGCCCAATTGTGTTTGCGACTCCGCTTCCTATTGTTGATCCAAGCGCTCCGGCTACACCGGCCGCACTATCAGCAACAGTTCTTGTTATCTGTCCGCCCTGCTTACCGTCAAAACCAGTTTTATCTTTGGCCTGAGCCTCACCGTTCTTACGGGCCGTTGAAAAATCATCGTCCTCTATTTCATAGGCATTTTCATCATCCAAAGCAGTTGCATGCCAGTTATTTAATTCCCCGTTCCAGGTTTGGGTTATTTCGCCCATATCTTTTGCCGAAATCCCCATTGTGTTATTTCCGTAATTATAGTTATACCAGCATTTATAGGCGTATGACTGTGAGTTTAACGCGTTGCTTAGATTGAATGAGTCTTGAATTGCCATAATCCCTCCAAAATAATATTGTTTTAGTATTATTTACGGCATTTTTTTTGTAAAACTTTAGGTTTTTAGGATAAATTGTTACAAAAATTTACATAAATTATTTAAAATTTAATTTGCTATTTTGTATATAATATTCTTTATGGAAAGTTTAGCTGAATTTATTCAAAAGAAAAGAGAAAAAGCAGGGTTATCCATATTCGGCCTGTCAAATAAAACAAATATAAAACCGGAAATACTGGAGGATATTGAATCCGGAAAAGAACTTTTTCTTTCCGTGACTCAGCGCCAGCAGCTTGCAAGAGTTCTTAAATGCTCGCCGCAAGAATTAAAAGCAAGAGAAAAGGATTATCGGTTTGAAGTTATAAATGATGATATTATAGATGACTTAAAGCGCAAAATTTTGAATAGGGAAACGAATTTACGCTGCCCGATTTGCGGAGAACCTTTAATTACAAGAATTGCAAAAATGTATGATCTGGAGGATAATTTAGTTCTGCAGCCGAAGGCTCATTGCGTAAAGTGTATTTTTCAAATTAAAGAGTAGTTTTTTCCAGTTCAAGTAATTTGCTTTTTATATCAATACCGTATGCAAAGCCTGTCAAATCACCATTTGAACCAATGACTCTATGGCAGGGGATAAATATTGGTATAGGATTTTTATGGTTTGCGCTTCCGACTGCGCGAGACGCTTTATCATTCCCGGCAAGAGCTGCAACTTCTTTGTATGTTCTTGTTTCGCCGTAAGGAATATTTAATAATATACTCCATACCCGCTGCTGAAACTTTGTTCCTTTAGGATTTAACGGCAAGTTAAAACGGGTTCTGCCGCCTGTCAGGTATTCTTCGAGCTGACTAAAACTTTCTTCAATTAAGGAATTTGTCTCGTAATTTGCGGCAATTTGTTTTTTGCCAAGATACAAATTGGTTATAAATCCTTTGTTTTCTATAATGGTTATTTCACCTATGGATGTATTTTTTGTATAATAATTCATATTTTAAAGATAGCATAAATAATATTTATTTGTTAAAATCGTATTATGAAAAAGAAATTTTTGTGTACGTTATCAATACTTTTAGCAGTCAGTACCGTAAGTTATGCCGGAGAGGGTAATAATCTGAGAACTTTATTTTTAAATAATAAAGCAAATATTTGTGCAATAAATTTGAGGACTTTCAATGCACAAGATTTAAACGGAAACGAGATTATTGATGATGGTGAGGTTAGCGGAAATTTTTTAAATGCGGTAGACAGGCTTGGCGAATTAAATAAACTTGGTATAAATGTTCTGCATGTTTTGCCGATAACACCGACAGGAAGGCTTAAAGCTCTCGGAACAGCCGGTTCTGTATATGCAGCCGGAAATTTTTGGAGTATAAATCCCCAGCTTGTAGATAAAAATTCCGAACTTACTGACATTGAGCAGGCTAGACGGTTTATTGACGAGTGTCATAAAAGAGGAATGCGGGTTATAATAGACCTCCCGAGCTGCGGTTCTTACGATTTGTTCCTTACGCATCCTGAACTTTTTATAAAAGACAGCAGGCAATGTTCAATTGTTCCGACGGATTGGACAGATGTAAGACTTTTGCAAACAGGATCTAATAAAAGATTAAATCAAGATTTGATTGATGCGCATAAAAAGTTTATTGATTTAATTCTTTCAATTGGGGCTGACGGAATAAGGGCGGATGTTGCAACAATTAAACCCGCAAATTTCTGGGTTGAAATTGTAAAATATACAAGGGCAAAAGATCCTCAATTTCTTTTCCTTGCAGAAGCTTCTGATTCTTGGAGAGAGCCGCCAAGTATTTATGCGGAATTTACACCTTATGATAAGCTTATGCAAGCCGGATTTGACGGATATTACGGGAGCTTTTTCAACCTAAAGGATTGGAACGCTCTTGAATTTATGGAGCATATTAAGTTTAATCAGAAATTGCTGAGCTCATATAAAGAGCCTAAGAGTGTGATTTTAAGTTTTACGACCCATGATGAAGTAAGTCCGGTGGTGCTTCATGGTGAAAACTTTTCAATAATGATTTCCTGGCTGAATGCAGTTTTGCCGTTTAATCCATATTGTATTGACGGATTTTTTACCGGTGATACTTATCTCTACAGTTGGGCAAATACGAAAGCACCAAAATCAGAAACAGATGACGATTATTATTTTGTTCATCGCGGTAAGATGGATTTGTTTAATTTTTCCAGAAAACCGGGCGGTGATAATGAAAATATTTTAAAAAACTTTGAAGAAGCAAGTGATTTTAGAAAAGAAAATATTGAAATGATTACAAACGGTGATTTCAATGAAATAAAAACAGATAATCCAAAAGTATTTGCATTCTCCCGCTCTTTAAAAAATAATGCAGTTATTGTAGTCGGTAATCTGGATTTTAAAAATTCTCAAAATGGAATCAGCATAAAAGATAAAAATATCAAAAAGAATTCTAATTTAGAAATAATTGCCGGATATGACAATATAAAGTTAGTACGCCGCAATATACATACCGATTTAAATCCCGGTGAAATTAAGGTTATAAATGTTAAAAACAGGTAGCAAATAAATTATTCACAAGTTTTAAAATTATTATGAAAATTCAAAATTATGTCAAAATTATCGGTACAACATTAACCCTTTCGGCATTACCCTTACTAAGAGCACCGGCACAGGTAAAAGACAGCATTGATACATTTGAACGTGCCCTGCCGTCTGTTAAAGGTTCCGATAGTAAAGAATATCTGATAAATGCTCCAAACCCTTCCGTTACAATAAACGGAAAAGAAACTAAAGCCAAAATAGTTGTTGATTTGGGTACAAACACATTGTACAAATATAATGAAGAAGGGGATGCTGAAAAAGTATACTTAGTTGCCAGCGGTAAACCAAGAACTCCGACTGATAAGGGTGTTCGTATTGTAACCCATACAGAAACTTATCCATACAAAACTGCTTCCTGGAAAACAAGACGACGGAAAAAACCTAATGATTACGGACCTAAGATTATTTGTTTGAATAAAATTGATCCGGAAACGGGAAAACAGTCTCCTACCGGAGAATTTATACATGGTACAAATAATCCGGAAAGTCTTGGGAAATATGTTTCGCTCGGTTGTATAAGAATGGATAATGAAGTTATTCTTCAACTGGCGAAAGAAGTAAAGCGCGGAGATATTGTTATTATTAAATAGTTATTTTTTCTTTTCTGCCCGGGCTCTAACGGCAATTCTAACAGGTGTACCCCTAAATCCGAATGCTTCGCGCAGTTTGTTTTCCATGTATCTTTTGTAATGGTCTTTCATTAAATCTTCACTGTTAACGAAAAGAACAAACATAGGAGGTTCAATGGATGCTTGTGTGCAGTACATTATTTTTAACCGCTTATTTCTAATTGTTTGCGGCGGATTAAGAGCATAAGCTTCATTAATAATTTTATTGAGAAGTCCTGTTGATACACGTTTAGTACGCTCATTTTGAACCTCTGTCACATTTGTAAATATCTGGTTTAATCTCTGGCGGGTAACTGCACTTATAAAAATTTTAGGAACGTAGTCTAAAAACGGAAGTTCATGTGCTAACTTTTGGTTGAATTTATTAATTGTATTTGACTTCTTATCTTCAATTAAATCCCACTTATTGATTGCAATAACCATTCCTTTTCCGGCTTCGGTAATAATTGATGCAATCTTTTTGTCTTGATCGGAAATTCCGTCTGCAGTTTCTGCTGCATCAATTACAAGAACTGCAACATCACACTCTCTTATAGAGCGAATGGCCCTGTCTACGGCAAATTTTTCTACTCCGTAATCAACTTTGGATTTTTTTCGGATTCCGGCCGTATCTATAATGATAAATTCCTGATTTTCATAAGTTAATCTTGAATCAATACTGTCTCTTGTAGTTCCTGAAATATCAGATACAATAACACGTTTTTCACCCAATAATGCATTAACAATAGACGATTTACCGGCATTAGGACGTCCTACTATAGCTATCTTAATTGTTTTATCTTCTTCTTTCTCTTCTTCATCTTCAAAATCTGAGGTGATTTCCTCCAGCAAATCTCCGACTCCGCCCGAGCCGTGAAGAGCTGATATCGCAATAGGTTCACCTATAGCAAGAGAGTAAAAATCACTTATCATTGAAATTTGATTATGAGAATCAACTTTATTAACTGCAAGAAAAACCGGTTTCCCGGATTGCCGCAATATATTAGCAATATCTTTGTCTACAGGAGTTGTACCCTCGGTGCCGTCAACTATAAAAATAATTTTATCCGCTTCTTCACAAGCAATTTTTGCCTGATCATATATGGACAGCATTATGTCATCTTCATCGCCGGGAACAATTCCGCCGGTATCAATTACTGTAAATGGTTTATTTTGCCATTCTACATCAAAATAAATTCTGTCACGGGTAACTCCCGGCATATCATCAACTATAGATTGACGTCTGCCTACAAGTCTGTTTACAAATGTGGATTTCCCTACATTTGGCCTTCCGACAACTGCAATAATTGGTTTTCTTTTCATAATATGTCTACTTTAGCATAAAACATTTCTATTGTATAGCTATCTTAAAGTTCGTGCAATTTTTGCCTGGATTGCATTTGCTCTTGTTATGTAGCGTGACAACTGTTCGTATTTATCACCCGCTTCTCCGTACGGGGTTTGCATTGTCATTAGCTCGTCTACACTTTTGTTTATGTTCTCCAATTTATTTAATGATTTTTTTATTTCCTGAACGGATGATAATCTGCCCGGCAAATTTGAAAGCAATGTGTCTTTAATAGATTTTAATTTGTTATTGAGCTTTTTTAACTCATTTTGAATTTTAGGCGATAAAATATTAAAAATTCCGCCTGAAATCTTTGACGAAAGGCTTTTTTCATTATAAATTTGCGCAAGTGATACTAAATCTTCATAAATTTGTTTTTTTCTGTTTATTAAATATTCAACGGTGTCATAATCACTTATATCTCTCGCGGATTGAATCTGGTTGTCAATGTTTTGGTATTCCGATTCAAGTTTTGAAATTCTGTACTCCAATTTAAGCAATTCATCTGAAACATCCTTATAAGCTTCTTCTTTTAATAAATTGAAATCATAATCATTAAGCCGTCTAAGCGGTTCCTGAACATAGTCATAGGACTTTTCCCGTTGAAGAAAAAAATTATCTTCAACATTATTTGCAAAAATATTGTTCCCGTTGTTTTCAAAAATATCGCCCTGCATAAGATAAATTATACTATTAAAACCATCTTTCTTCAATTTGCTGTTTAATTTGGTTTGCAGGATAATAATTCGGAATTAATTTCAAACATTCATTTGTGTGAAACAGAGCTTCTTCGCAGTCATTAACCCTCATATAATACTTGGCCAGCATATAATGCAGCTCGGCATCGTTGTAATAAAGTTTTTTTGACTTATTCATATATTTTAATGCGGCAGAATATAGTTTATTTTCATACATTACACGCGCAGCGTATTTATAAACTTCCTGATTTATTGCGGAGAAAATTTCAAGTGCGCCTAAAACTAATTCTACATAGTCTAATTTTTCATTTTTAAGTAAAAAATCTAAATCTATTTCCAAAAAATTTCGAATTTGAAAATAGGTGGGATATTTTTGCATATACCCCTTTAATATTGATACTAATATATTGCCCCATTTTGCCCTTGGTGAATCTATTTTTGTAAAAATTTCCTCTGCTGCATCTAAATTATCATTCAAAATTGCAAGATAACCATGCTCTACGCTGCCCGAATAAATTTCAATAGCTGAACAGTCGTTGTAAAAAAAGAAAAATTTATTATCGTTAAGATTCAACATTTTTTTTATTAATTCTTATAGAATTTTTAGAAGATTTTTCATTCTCATCAACGATAACTTCTTCACTTTCCGTAGAAGCTACTCCCTTGTCGTTAAGAACAGTGCCGCCTTTTATTAAATTAGATACAGAATCAACGGCGGATACGTTTGTATTTTTACCTATAAGGTTTGCTAATTTTATTTGCAAATAAATTTCTTCTCTGTAAATTTTTACATCTTTATCTGCTTTGATAGCAACTTTACAAACCCCGTTTTTAGATTCGACAATAGTTATTTCTATATTGTCGTTAATCATTATTTTTTGACCGTTTTTTCTTGTAATTACGAGCATTTTATTCCTTAAAATTACTTATTGATGTTTAAACATAGGGTAGCTTATGTCATATCCTGAGCCGGAGAGTACTATCTGTCCGGCCATTAATGTATCAAGATTAAATATTAGCGGAGCTAACAAATTAATCGTTGTTCCCTTTGGATCGTCCTGCGGAATAGATGTGATATTCATAACCAGAATACTTTCAACATTGGTTATTTTTAAAACTTCTACAACGTTATCCGGTAAATCTATTGTATAATCAAAATTTAATGCCGACACTGATATAATCGGAAAGGCAAGCGCCGGGTCTTCAACCGACTGAAGCCATTTAAATAATGTATCTTTGTTTGGTTCTAATATTACAAATTTCTTTAAAACATCAAAACCTATAATTGGCAGAACAAAATCAAATATACGATTTTCGTCTACATTTATTTCACCAAATCTTACTGTATTTAACTTCATTCTTTTACTTTACTTTCCTAAAAACCAATAGACATTTGATTTGTTAACAAAGATTGTATTACTTGAGGTGACATTGTGGATGTACCTTGTCCTGTTAACATATTTAAGAGAATATCATTTTCACTGCGGCTGCCTGTCAGAAGTGAAAGCTCGCTGTTATTGCCGATATTAGTCAAGCCCGCACGCTGCAAAACCCTTAACGCATTAACGATTTCGTCATTTGTAGGTGCCTGAGATGAAAAATCTTTATAATCTTTGAACTTTTGCGGTGCTATATCTTTGTTTCTGTTGATTTCTCTTTTCATATTATCAATTAGCTGCTTTTCATAATCACTGCGAACTTCATCAGAGAAACCTGAACCGTAAGGACCTTGTATAAATTTATCCAATTCTGTTTCAACAGTTTCCTCATTGCATTGTGTCGGATTTTCCAGGCATCGTTTACCTTTTTTCGCATATCTTTCTAATTGAGGATCTGTAGACAATGTTAATACTTTATTGTAATTTTCGATAGCTTCACTTTTTTTGCCAATCTGGGCGGCTGACATAGCCAAATAATAATATGCCAAAGCATTTGAAGGATCTTGTTGTACGATATTAGTTAAGGTGTTGTAACATTGCGAATAATTTTGAGCTTTGTACATTCTTATTGCTGAATTTACTGTTGCATTTGAGTTCGTTTTTGCTTCAACACAGGTCAATCCCATTGAACATATTAAAACACTTAATATTACTAAAATTTGCTTTTTCATAATCATCCTTCTTATTTACTTACAATACTTAATAGTATACACCGGACACTAAAACTTAATATCCACCATCTAATTGAATTATACTATATTTTTATAATGATAACAAGGTGTGTGTCAATATAAAGTCGCAGATTTCTTTTTCCAGTTGTGTGTTATAAAGATTGTTTATTTCTTTTATAAAATAGCATGGGCTTGTAACATTTACTTCTATAATTTTTCCGTCAATAACATCAAGACCTGCCATTGATATTCCCCTTGAATTTAGACGTTTTGCTATGACAGAAAAATCTTCGCGTTCTTTTTCTGTAAGTTCTGCTTTGTCAATAAAATTATCATTATGCGTGTTAAATTTAAAATCATCTTTGGTTGGTAATTTTCTTATACAATATTTCAATACTCTGTCGCCTAATGTTAAAACTCTTTTGTCTCCGTTCTTTACTCCGGGCAGATACTTTTGTACCATTACAAGAGTGTTTTCATTATTAGTCATGGTATTTATAATCGTTCTTGTGTTAGGATCTCCTTCGTATAAATACATAACGCCGGAACCGAAACACCTGTTTAACGGTTTAAGAACAATTTGCTTGTGTATTGATAAGAATTCTTCAATTTCTTTTAGTGAAGATGTAACAATGTTGTCGGACATATAATCTTTAAAATATACACTATGCAGTTTTTCGTTAAAGCTTCGTATTGCTTTTGGAGAATTGATAACTCTGGGTTTGGTTACAAAATCAAAGATATATGTTGCGTTTATGTAATCAATATCAACAGGCGGATCTGGTCTGAACAATACCAAATCAAAATCGTCAATTTGGCATGATAGTTTTACATCTTTATAAAATATATTATCTTCCGACTCAAAAGTTTCGTAGCAGCAAGTGTACGCTATATCTGATTTTAGAGATAAATTACGAATTGTGGTTATAAAAACGCTGCATTTTCTCTCCAGTAATTCTTTTATCAGCCAGAAATTTGTTACCAGATTATTGAACTCAAAGTATTTTAATTCTATTTTATCTATTACAAAAAGAACTTTCATAATATTTAAACTTTACCACTAACCTTTTATATATACAAGTTGACTTGTCCGGCAAAAATGGATTATTATAAAAAAAGTTTATGAAACGTTATAAGAAGAAAAGTGAATCGTTTTTTTCTAAAATTGTTAATTTCTTTTTAACAATTTTAATAGCCTGTGCAATTGGTTCACAAATGTGTACTGCTGCAAATAATAACTTAAGAATTGCACAGATAAGCGATGCGCATTTTTCATCGTTTGAAGATAATACATCTTACAAGTTCTTAAAAAAATCCGGCGATCTTTTGAGTGACGCCATATTTCAGGTTAATACATCAGGCCCCTATGATTTTGTTGTATTTACCGGTGATTTAATTAATGTTCCGAAAGTTGAAGAACTGGAAAAATTTACACACTATGCTAACAATCTGATTTATCCTTGGTATGCCATTGCGGGAAATCATGATATAAGTATTGACGGTCCTTTAACAAAGCGCAAGTTTTTAGATGTCCTCGCAAATAATAATGAAAATATGAACCAGAAAAATATATATTATGCTTTTACACCTAAAAAAGGATTCAGAGTGATTTGTCTGGATTCAATAATTGATTATAAACTGACTGCAAACGGAGAAATTTCAAATGAAGAATTTTTGTGGCTGAAGAGTGAATTGGATGAACATTCTAAGGATACTATAGTTATATGTACTCATGTGCCCATTATTGAGCCATACTCCAGTTCTAACCATAAAATGCTTAACGATTACGAAGTACGAAGGCTTCTCAAAACACATAAGAATCCGTTAATAGTTTTGCAGGGGCATTACCACGGCGTAAAGGCTAAACAAGATGAAAATATGCTGGTTGTTTCCTGTCCGTCGCTGGTAACGTATCCAAATGCATTTAGAGTTATAAATATTAATTCAAACAAGAATAGAACACTTGTAGATATTTATTTGAAAGAAACAAACTTAAAGGATATTCAATCACGTTCGAAGCTGAGATTAATAGGTTCCGAAAAATTGTATGGTGATGAAGAGGATAGAAATGCAACTTTTAAATTAGGAAGGAAGATTTAATGGACGAATTTAAGATAAAATTTAGGGGAGTCAGAGGAAGCTATCCTGTTGCTGATAAAAATTTCTTAAAATATGGCGGTAACACGGCTTGTGTCGAGATACATGCCGGAGAACATTTAATTATTCTGGATGCAGGTACAGGACTCATAAGTCTTGGAAACGAACTTATGCAAAAATATATTGAATCAGGTATTACAATAACTGACAGAACTCCCGTAAAATGTACTATTTTATTAAGTCATATACATCTTGACCATATTCAGGGTTTTCCGTTTTTCAGACCTTGTCATTTGGCATCAACAAAAATGTGTATGCTTGGCGGGGTAAATTACAATGAAACGTTAGAAAATGAACTTTCTAAAATACTTTTTACAAAATCCTTTCCGCTAGATTTAGGTGATATAGCTGCGGATTTGAAAATTATGGATTTAAATGAGACAAATTATGTGATATTTAAACAGGGAGAAATGCCGCGTGTGGTAAGGGTTAACGAGTTAAAAGAAGGCGACTATACCGATGATGACGTTGTAATAACATGCTATAAATCATACGCTCACCCTCAAAACGGTGTTTTCATTTATAAAATTGCCTATAAGGGAAAAACCCTTGTATATGCAACAGATAAAGAGAGTTATCCTGGCGGGGACAAAAAACTTATTAAATTTGCAAAAGGTTGTGATTTGTTGATTCACGACTCGCAGTATTCAACGGAGGATTATTTAAGTATTTATGTCCCGAAACAAGGGTTCGGACATTCAACATTTGAAATGGCGCTGGATTGCAAGCAGCAAGTCGGGGCAAAAAAACTTGTATACTTCCACTATGATCCCGGATACAATGATGAAAAACTTGATATGCTTTCCGAAGAATACGCTTCTGAGGATGCTGTTTTTGCTTATGAAGGATTGGAAATTAATTTGTTATGAAAAAGATAGCACTTTTATTGCTGCTTTTTATTTTAGTATTCTGTTCCGGGTATAAAAAACCGTACAGGTATTCTATTGATGCTGAAAAAAATGCCTTTTATCATAACAATTTAGGGCTAAATTATCTAAAAGACAGAATTTATTACGCTGCAATTCAGGAGTTTAAAATAGCAATACAGTTGAGTCCTAATACTCAGGCTACTGCTATTTTCAAAAACAATCTTGGTGAAACCTATGATTTCATAGGATATCCTGATATGGCAAGAGTGTGTTTTGAAGATGCAATAAAATTGTACGGGCTAAATTTTAAATATTACTTAAACCTTGTTGATTGTTACCAAAAACTTGGAATTATAAATACTAAAATAAAGGAACTTTCAGGCAGTGAAAATCCGTATGATAAAATTCTTGTCGGGCTTTTATATATACAATCGGGAGAAGTCAGAAAGGGAGTTATTTTATTAGACGAACTTTGTGCCGCAGAACCTGATCTGGTTATAACATCAGCCATTAGGCAATACCTTAAAGAAGTAACTGCCAAACTCTGATTATTTTAAAAATATCTTCATATTTTTATCCACTATACTATTTAAAACAGCAGCGGTTTTTTCCAATTGTTTATTTTCAAGTATACTTCCCTGTATTAAATTAAACACTCCGGCAGGACTTGATGTAAAAATTTTCATAAAAGATTCCATTGTCGATTTTACAACATGCGGAAAAGAATTATCCGTTCCTGGTAATCCACTATTCATCATTCTTTTGGTCAAACTCGCAATCAGTGTATACGCCTTTAATGCAGCTTTTTCTTCTAATTTATAAGCATCTCTATCACTACATAACTCCCATAAATTCCTCAATTCACCACCTAGAAACATAGGATTGCCATTAAAATAAAAAAATTCTTTAGAGCCGGACTTTTTCGAATAAAAAAGACTCAAAACATCATTATTCGTATCGAGATTCTGCAGCTGTTGAATTTTTCTTAATTCTGCTAAATCTTTTACCCCATTGTCATTTAACTGCATAGACAAAAAGGTAAAACGTATATTATCCTGACTAACATCATTATGAATAACATTTTTATATCCGTTGAAATTTGTATTATTTATATTATTAATTTTCATATTAGTTATAAATCCTATAAAATTTTTTTTTGCTATTGTCAGAAAATTATCTTATAATAACGATATGAATAAAAAAACAGATTTTGCAGGAACTTTTTATCCGGAAAATCCGGAGGAACTAACCAGGCTGCTTGATTCTTATAAACAACTTGTCAACATTGATTATAGAAGCAAAGCAGTTATTGTTCCGCATGCCGGCTATATTTATTCAGGGCACGCTGCTATGGCAGGATTTCAGTATCTGGAGCCGAGTGAAAATATTTTTATTATAGCCCCTTCACATCACGTAAATTTTAATAACATTGCACTTCCGGAGTACACTTTTTTTGAAACGCCGTTAGGGAGTTTGGAAGTAAACAACAGGCTTATTAAAGAAATTGCGGAAAAGTTCCCGTGTACCGTTGATAATGAAATCTTTGAAAAAGAACACGCAATTGAGGTACAGCTTCCGTTTATACAGAATCTTTTTTATCCGCAAAGACAAAGTGCTGCTGATTTTGTTAAAAATCTGAAGAAAATCGCCCGTAAAATAAGAATTATTCCGGTTCTAACAGGAAATTGCGACCACAGACTAATTACAGATTTAATCTCAACATACTGGGAAAACTCCTCATTTGTAATTTCTTCGGATTTAAGTCATTTTTACCCTTGGCAGCAATGCAGACAAATCGATACTTATACGGCAACAATAATTGAAACGGGAAAAATAGAGTTTCTTGAAAGCGCGCAGGCATGCGGACTGGTTGGAATTAAGGGGCTTGTTGAATTTGCTAATAACAATGATTGTTCTATGATTCGCGCCGAAATGTATAATTCAGGAGATATCAGTAATGATAAAGACCGTGTTGTCGGGTATGGCTCATGGTTTTTATATACTGATTCAAGAAATGATTTTATAGAAAAATACTGCTCAAATTATATATTGAGAGCCGCCAGAGAGAGTGTTATTTCCGCAATAGATAATGAAGAATACATTCCGCAGCAAATACCTACGGTTCTGACACAATTTGGAGCGTCATTCGTTACACTAAAATACGACGGCAAGCTAAGAGGCTGCATCGGTTCAATTTATCCGACAAAACCGCTTATATTAGATATTATAGATAACGCAAAAAATGCAGCTTTTCAGGATCCGCGCTTTAGTCCTTTAACGGAGGAAGAATTGGATAAGCTAAATTTCTCAGTGTCAATTCTTTCCTCTATAGAAAGAATAAACTTTAAAGATGAGAGGGATTTACTTTCTAAAATATATCCGCACGGAATAATTATAATAGAGCGTGATAAACGCGCAGTTTATCTTCCTGTAGTTTGGGAGCAGCTGCCTGACAGAGAGATATTTTTGAATTCGCTTAAGGAAAAAGCAGGGCTTCCGCCGCAGTATTTTTCAAAGACCTTTGAAGCCTACAAGTTTGATGCAACGTACATAACTGATGAAATCGTTGAATAGCGGCTAATCAAAGATTATAAAACAATACCTGCTTTTAATTTTGTAAGTCTTTTTTCCCAATCATTTGCAGAAACTATACTGTCCATCAGGTCTCTTTTAGGTTTCCAGTTTAGTATTTCAAGAGCCTTGGTATTATCGGCAACAAGCTTTGCCGGATCACCGTCTCTTCTTGGACAAATTTCAATCGGAACTTTTCGTTCCAGAACTTTTTCACAAGCATCAAAAACTTCTTTTACACTGTTTCCGTTTCCTGTTCCGAGATTAAAATAATCGGTCTTGCCGCCATTTGTTAAATACTCCAGCGCTTTTATATGCGCGTCAGCTAAATCTTCTACATTAATGTAATCTCTTACACAGGTTCCGTCAGGTGTATCGTAGTCATTTCCAAACATTTTAAAGGTTTTTGTTTCATCCGCTTTTAAAATATTAGGTATTAAATGAGTTTCCGGCTCATGCCATTCTCCGATTCTGGCTTTAGAATCCGCACCTGCAACATTAAAGTATCTGAGCCGTACAGATTTTAGACCGTATGCTCTGTCATAATCCTCCATTATTTTTTCGACAGTAAGCTTTGAACTCCCGTACGCATTTATAGGCTTTTGCGGATGTTTTTCATCAATCGGTACATATTCAGGCTCTCCGTATGTTGCGGCAGTTGAAGAAAATACTATCTTATTTGCCCCGAATTCAACCATCGCATTTAACAGATTCAAAGTCCCATAAACGTTATTGTAATAATATTTTTGCGGATTTTTTACACTCTCAGCAACCTGAGAATATGCTGCAAAATGAACGACAGAGTCAATTTTATTTACAAGAAAAGCTCCTCTTATATCATCCAGATTTTTTAAATTTCCCTGAATAAATTTAACGTTGCCGCACTTTTTCAGGATATTAATTATTTCAATGTGGCCGAGCTCCAGACTGTCAAATATAACAATCTCTTTCCCTAACTCTAACAAAGCCATGGCAAGATGGCTTCCGATATAACCCGCGCCTCCAGTAATTAAAATCATTCAACAAGTCTCCCGTTTTCTACTTTATATATTATAACATCTTTTAAAAATTCCTCCTCGAATAATACCGTGTCAACAGAAGTAATAATTGTCTGCGTATCATCTTCTATTGATTTGAGGAGATAGTTCTGCCTGGTTTCATCCAATTCTGCAAGTACATCGTCCAGAAGCAGAATCGGAGAAAAGCCCGTTTTTTCTTTTATAATTTCGAGTTCTGACAGTTTAAGCGACAAAACAAGCGTTCTCTGCTGGCCTTGTGATGCAAACTTAACCGCGTCAAGCCCGTTAATTTTAAATTCTATATCATCCCTGTGAGGACCTACACAGGACTGTTTTCTGGCAATCTCTTCACATCTTCTCTCTTTCAATTGCTGCTTAAGATATTCGCTGATTTCGTTTATCTCATTGCACGGGCAGGTATAATTTAAGCTGAATTCCTCCGTTGTACTTATTATATTATGCTTTTGAGCCGCAATCTTTGAGATTTCTCCGAGAAATTTTTTACGCAAAAATATAATATTTGCCCCTGTTACTGCAAGCTGCTCATTAAATATATCCAGAAGCGCATCATCAATCATTTCGGATTTAAGAAGGTTATTTTTTTGAATCCGTATTTTGTCGTATTTGGAAATTCTCTCATCATAAGCCGGATAAATTTGTGAGATTGCTCTATCAAGCCAGTCACGCCTATCCTGCGGTGTTCCTCTTAGAAGGAGCAAATCCTTTGTTGAAAATAAAACAGTTTTTACAACAGACTTAAAGTTTTTAGGAGTTGTTTTAACCTGATTAACTTTAGCGACCCTCTTTTTATCCGCTCCAAGAGAGTAATCGAGTTCTATATCCGTATTATTTTTCTCTGCAAGAGCAGATAATTCAAACCCTTCTTTACCAAACTGGATCAGGTCGCTTACGGTTGAAGTTCTCGGACTTTTCAGATCGGATAAAAAATATATACTTTCCAGAATATTTGTTTTCCCCTGAGCATTTTTGCCTATAATCAGAGTTTTACGGCTTTTAAATTCTATATCCAAATCCGTACAATTTCTGTAATTTTTAAGCCCTATTCTTAATAACTTCATAAAACAAGTATACCACACGCTTATTATTTTAAAACTAATAGAAATTGGCTTGGTGGTTATCTAAGATAGGGTTATGAAAAATTTTACAATACATTATCGTATAGTTAACCAAATCATAGATGAAAAATTTTGTGAGGTAATAATTATGAAACAAATAATCCCTGAAAAAAGTTCAGAAAAAGTAGCTAAGTTTTTAGAAAAAAATTCGCTGCACAAAAGAGATTTTGCGGAAATGATAGGTGTAACGCTCTCTTATGTTTATAATCTGATTGATGAAACCGTTCCGTTTTCAACAAGAGGAACAACAATAGAAAGAATCGCAACCGTTATGGATATTGAGCCGGAAGAATTTCCGGAATACAGAATTCCGCAAGAGCCGATACTGATTGATGAAGCGGTTGAAACATTAAAAGATTACATAAAAGAAAATAAATTGACTATTGTATCCTTTTTAAAAGCATTTCCGCGCAAAAAACGTATTGATGTGGTTGATATTCTAAGAGGTGCGCTGCCGATTCCGATTGATTACAAAGAACTAAAGATGATAGGAAAAACCCTGAATATCCCGGATGAAGAAGTTTATAACATGTGGGAGCTTAGAATCAGGCAGGTGCTTGAATCCGCAGGAATGAATGTTTACGCAAATTCAGGCCTTGTAACTTCAATGCTCGATTGTGCAAGAAGCTATCTTCTTAATGAAAAATAGGCAATTTTTTCAAACAAAATTACTTTATATATATAAGGTTAGAAAAGGTTGTAGAAAATTTAAAAA
>CALUVJ010000009.1 GCA_944324195.1 Candidatus Gastranaerophilales bacterium | reverse complement strand
GGCTGCATATATCCTTATATATAGTATATGCCACATTTAAATATTCTATAACACTTTGTTAAATTTTTGTTACATTTAAAAAAACCCCCGCTATTGCGGGGGCTTCATCACTATTTAAGAAATTCATTATATTAAGTTCAACGCAATACTTGGGGTTTGGTTTGCTGTTGAAAGAAGTGTCGCAGTCGATTGCTGCAGAATCTGATACTTAATAAAGTTCGAAGATTCTGTTGCTACATCTGCATCTTTGATTGCAGAATTTGCTGCAACAATATTTTCCTTTTGCACGTCGATAGCATCAACAGCTGACTCTACTCTGTTCATATAAGCACCAATCAAAGTTCTTCTGTCTGAAACGTTTTCAATTGCTTCATCGATAAATTGTAAAAATTCACGGGCAGTAGAGTCATCGGTATAAACAGCATCACATATTGCAGTTATACTTGAAACACTATTTTCTCCGGTACCATCATTATTAATATCGTATATTGTATCTTTAATTGCAGTATATCCTAATTTTGAATAATCATAAGTTTTTCCGTTACTTAGTTCTACTGCTTGTCCTGTAATTCTTGCTAAAAGAGCCGGAGTTTCATAATTTATATCAACACCCGTCGCCGCTTGAGCACCGCCATTAGTCGGGTCGCTTTGACCTCTTAAGAACCAATTATCTTCCGTTCTGCCGGTTTCATTTAAAATAAACAAAGCTGTACATGTAGCAGAAGCAAATAATGAACTATCTAAATTTATAATATTATCAATACCTGAGTTGTTACTTACCTGCAAGTTTACACCGGTTCCGTTTACATATGCTGAAGATGTACCATCCAGTAATTGTATACCGTTAAAATCAATAACCTGGCACAAACGATTAATTTCAAGCATTCTCTGTTGAACTTCCGTTCTGATTGCCTGCATTGAAGAAGTTCCGTAGGTTCCGTTAGCTGCCTGCTCAGTCAAATCTCTAATACGCTGCAGGTAATCACCAACAATATCCAAAACTCCTTCTGCGGTGTCTAATAATGACAAGCCCATTGTAGTATTTGATTCTGCTACATCATAACCTGAAATTTGAGCTTCCATTAATGTTGATACTGCTGAACCTGCTGCATCATCTGCACCTGAGTTGATTTTAAAACCGGTTGATAATCTTTCCATTGCAGTATTCATACTGCTGGTTGCCGCTGACAAGTTCCGTTGAGCCGTCAGAGAGGCAAGGTTTGTGTTAATAGTGATTGAAGCCATTCTTTTGATCTCCTTTTCTTATTTACTTCTTCCATGAACACAACAACAGATAAGCCAAATGAATGGCTATACCAATTGTGATAGCTGTTCTGAGGACCTTTAGTCCTTCACACTACCATATTAAACGGAGATTCTAAAAAATAAAATTCTCAATAAGTTAGAAATTTCTACAACTTAAGTATACTTAAAGCCCCTTTATATGAGTTAACGGCCAGAAAAGAAATACCGCACGGCCTATAAAACGTTCTTTCGGCAAAGTTCCCCAGAAGCGGCTGTCCATTGAGTTTCCTCTGTTATCACCCATCATAAAATACTGGCCTTCCGGAATTACAAGAGGACCGCAATACATATCAGCTTTGCACTTATGGAAATCATACTCGCTCATTATATATTCTTCTTCAAGAGGTTTATCATTAATAAATACCTTATAAGCACCGTTTGGCATTTGCTTAATTTCAAGCTTTTCGCCCGGAAGTCCTATAACACGTTTAATATATGCGACATCTTTACAGAAAAATCCTGTTAAACGGCTAAATACTGCCCACGGTGTCGTTTTCAGTTTCACAAACGGGGGGTAAAAGATCATAATATCGCCCCGCTTTGGAGTGTTTTCAAAAGCGTGATTTCTATAAAGATTCGGAAACTTGGTAAGTTTTTCAACAACAATTCTGTCGCCTTCCACAAGAGTAGGCTTCATTGAACCAGACGGAATCCATCTTAATTCCGCTATAAAAAATCTTATCAGAATTACTGCAACAACGACAAATACGACAGTGTCAACCGTTTCTTTTAGATTCGCTTTAAGCTTTTGCTTGTCTATCATAAACTTTTTAATAATTCCTCTAGCCCCTTTTTATAAATACTATCAGGCAGCACGCCGATATCTCCTCTTAACTTGACAAGATAATTATCCATTAAATCCATCGTTTTTTCAATACCCAAAAAATCTTTAGGGGTAAAGATTTGATTCTGCTTATCTGACTCCTCTGAAGTTTTAGTTAAATCATTCTTTAACTGGAATAAAATTCCAAAGTTTGCTGCAAAATCCGCAGATATATTTACTTTTTCCGCAATCGAGCAGCTTTTTATAACAGCTTCAAACAGGCAGGCTGTTTTACCTTCACATATATTAATATATTCTTCTATAGTCGGAAGTTTTCCCCTTAAAAAAAACTGATTAATTTCTGCCGTACACATCTTTTGAGTACATTTTAAAAATATTTGCAAAATTTCATTATTGTTGATGTTCAATAACTTTTCCGTAGCAATTGAAAGTAAATAGTCACCTGACAAAATCGAAATATGCGGAGAATATTCTTCGCAAAAAGCGGTTTTCCCCCTTCTTAACTTTGCCCCATCCAAAACATCGTCATGAAGAAGAGAAGCATTATGTATTATCTCTCCTGCAGTTATAATATTAATACTATCTTCCGACAGATTTCCGCACCCGCTTGCTTTCAGGTATAATGCCGTCAGAATCGTTCGTATACGTTTTGAGCCGGAAGATAAAAAATCCTGTATTGATTCTTTTATTAAATCCGGTTCAATTTCAAGGGCAGAAATCTCTTTATTCACCCGTGATAACTCATCTTTGACCAGTGATATTACACTCTCCATAGTTTGAATAATATCATAAACTACATGCCGCGTAAATTAGTTTCTACGGTAATATACCTTTAATAATGTCGGCTTGTTAAAAGTAAAAAGGGAAAACCGGAGTTTTCCCTTCCTTAATACTATCCCTAATCAACACACTAGGCAAGATTTTGTTCTTTTTCCATATACACCTCACAATTCTATATACCTGCAAAAAATTGCAAGTCTATAGACTAACTAACTACACTAAGTTCAATGCGATACTTGGAGTTTGGTTAGCTGTTGCCAGAAGTGTTGCAGATGCCTGCTGAAGAATTTGTGCCTGAATGTAATTAGAAGATTCTTCGGCAACATCAGCATCCTTGAGGGTTGATAATGATGAAGTCAGGTTTTGAGACTGAACATCAAGAGCAGACATTGCAGAATCAATTCTGTTTTGCGCAGCACCAATTCTTGTTACCCTGTCTGATATAATATCAATCGCATTATCAATAAAACCTAACATAGCAGATGCACCATATTTAATATCAGCCTCATCTGACAACATGTGATATTCGCCGTTACCCTCATAATATAATCCGCTGCAAGCTGCGGCAAAAAGTCTTAGCTGTTCTTCTTTGCTTAAATCACCCGGCTCTACATCACCTGCACCATCTAAAACATCTTGTAAACTTAACTCCAAAGGATCCGGATCACCGTTAGGATCTCTGTTTACAACCTTTGTCATTGATTCCAAATTAAATAAACCGCTTATAGTTGCACTTCTGAATAAATCTACAGACAAGTTAATTACACTGTTTGCATCAGAATACAAGCCAACCTGCAAATTAATACCATTTCCTGTCATACCTGTACCTGCAGGATTGCCGTCTTCAATATAAGACATTAATTTGATACCGTTGAATTCAGAGTTTGCAGCCACACGGTTGATTTCATCCAGTCTGGCATAAATTTCTGCCTGAATTGCTTTGAGTGAAGCAGAAGCATAAGTTCCGTTAGCTGCCTGCTCTGTCAAATCCCTGATACGCTGCAAGTGATCTGATAACAAGCTATAGCTTTGTTCTGCCGTTGTAAGCAAGTCAGAACCGATTGCAGCGTTGTCTGCCGCAACGTCGAGTGAACTGATTTGAGTTGTCCACTGTTCAGCAATTGAATAACCGGCAGCATCATCCTTTGAGCTGTTGATTTTGTAACCCGTTGTCATTCTCTCAATTGCTTGATTGAGTCGGTTTGTCGCATTGTTCAAACTTCTTTGCGTGATAATTGATGAGATGTTTGTGTTGATTGTGAGTGCCATAGTTGGGATCTCCTTTCTCTTTTTCTCTTCGATACGTACTTTTGCAGAACAAACAGGCTAAAAAGCGCAGTTTGCCACGAACTGCACAATCCATGTGCAGCACTCTATGTTACTCGTTTTTTCTGTGTTTTTAAGATTGCTTCGCTAACGCTCGCAATGACACGAAGTTGTTAATTTTACGTTATTTTCTGTCATTGCGAGAGAATCTTTGATTCTCGCGGCAATCCATTCTTTGATTGTTATTAGTTGTTGTTTTGCCCGCTTACAATAAGACTCAGAGTTCCGACCGCTTTAGATACGGCTGGGAAACCGAAGACACACCGCGCCTAAAAAAGCACAGTTTGCCCCGTGACTGCTTCTAAGCATAGAAACAGCCCGACTAAGCCTTTTTGCATAAGGCTATTTTTAGGAATTTACTCTCTTTCTTTTATTGATATGTACTCGCTATCACAATCTAAATAAGATTGATTACCCTTTTAAATAAATAAAACGATTTTCTACACATTTTTCATAAGCTTGCCGACATCCTTTGTCTGCACCACTTATTCAAAACGTACATTCCATGTACTCCTGAATATCCTATCAAAACGAATTTTGAAACAAATATTCCTTTTTTAGATTTGTGATATATACTTATTACTCTAACATTATTGCAACACTATATAAAAAAAGTAAACTATTTCTTGTCATTTTTTTACAAATCTTAAATAAAGTTAAAATTTGTTAACAAAAAAGGCAATTTTTTGAAGCATCCAGACTTTATATAATTAAGGAGTATAAGCACGTGGGAGCATCAGTATCAAACAACACACAACCAAAAGTCTGGATTAACGGACAATACATGCCGGCAAACAAAGGAATTGACGGCAACTGGTATGTTGAAATTGACGGTAAACGTGTTAAAGTTGACCCTAATGACTTATTCGGAATGAATTCTCGCTGGGAAGAACTTGATAAGAGTTTTGAAGAAAGAAAAGAATTTCATGCCGGCTGGAAAAATCACTGGATGGCACTGCAAGGAAAAGCAAGCCAAGCGTATAATGCAGCAATAGGAGCATACAAAGAAGCTTCTAAAAAATATAACGAAGTTACTCAAGGTTTAAGCTTCTCTGAATTAGAAGGAAGCAAGAGAGAAGAAGCAAAACAATACCGTTATGAAATGTCTGATGCCGGAGCGCAAAAAAGAAGAGCAGTATCTGACAGTATTTTCTACGGCAGACTTGCTGCTGATGAAGCTTATAATATACAGGATTACACCAATTTACAGGCACTTGCTAATAAAATGTCACAAGCTTAGCAACTAAAATCACCCGTGTGAAGAATACGATTTTCATCAATTAGTTTCATACTGTTTTCTAAAAGGAGACTATAAGCGATGAAAATGATTATGTTTGATTTTAGGGATTCTGAAAAAGAGTTTTTTGAAAAAAATATCCTTAAGGACTTTGAAATAAAATTTATTACCGAGCCCTTGAATGAAAAAACGGAATTAAGTGATGAAGAATTTGAAAGTACTGATATAATAAGTGTCTTTACGACATCCAATGTTACAGAAAAAGTCCTGAAAAAATTTAAGAACCTAAGAATTGTAACCACACGCTCCAGCGCACATGACCACATTGACACAGATTACTGCACCAAACAAAAAATTGCCGTTTTTAATATAGAACAGTACGGGCGTACTTCTGTCGCAGAATACTCTACCGCTTTAATACTTGCACTTATAAGAAATTTATTGCCTGCCTATTACGACATGAAAAATCATTCCATAAATCACAAAATCTATGAAGGCAGAGTTCTAAGCTCATACACAATAGGAATTATCGGCTGCGGCGCAATAGGTTCGGCGGTTGCGAAAATTGCCCGATTTTTCGGAATGAAAGTCCTTATAAATTCGTATATGAAAAACCCCGAACTTAACGGAAGCTGCGAATTTGTCTCCCTTGATGAACTGCTTGCAAGCTCTGATATAATAAGTCTCCATCTTCCTTACAACGGAGATAATTACCACATGATTTCTACAGAAGAATTTGACAAAATGAAGGACGGGGTTTACATAGTAAATACCGCAAGTGGCGAACTTCTTGACGTAAAAGCGCTCTACGATAATCTCGTAAAAGGTAAAGTCCTCGGGGCCGCTCTGGATGTTCTTGAATGTGAATTTATAAGTACATACAAAGGTGAAATGGCTGCTGTTATGGAAGAAGCAGAGCAGCATTGCGTTGAAACGGCACTCATTACACAGAAGCTTTTTAATATGAAAAATGTAATAATAACCCCTCACATTGCATACAATACAAAAGAATCCGTTGATTACATACTGACGGAAACTTTTAATCTAATAAGAGATTATCTGAAAGGCGTAAACACAAACCGCATCTGTTAGGGGGGGGGGGAAATGTATTGGGTCTGTGGGTATAACTACAAGTCCGGCGTTATAGTGAAGGGGGTAAATGTATTGGGTTGTTGATGGGACTACAGATTCGACGTTATTCAGCGGGGGGAAATGTATTGGGCTAGTGACTAGTGAATAGTGAGTAGCGAATAGTGGTTAAAATAGTAAAAAAAATGTAGGTCAGGTTTTACCTGACAAAAACTTTTGTATAATACATAAATTTTACTAAAGTGACAGCGGCGAAGCCCGCCCGAACGTTTCTTAGCGAGGGTTAGAGTGCGGGTTTACCCGAAACATCAATTTTGTTTTATGCTCGTAAGAGTATTGTGAACAATTAAAGTTTCTTCTTTTTTTCTTCGTTTTTTCTTCTTTTGTTTTTAAAGAAGAAAAAATGAAGAAATTATAATTATAAAAAAGCACCCATCCTAACCTTCCCTCCAGGGAAGGAATGCGCCAAGCTTGTAGCTCTCCCTCCCTGTATGAGGGAGCGGATTTTCGGTAGGGTGAAGCGGAGCGTAACCCGTAAGGTGTCGGGAAGCTGGGAACTTTCCGACACCCCGAATAATCCAAGACGGGCTGGGGAGGGTGATAGTGAGTATCCATCCTAACCAGCTTGTTTACCTGCGTTAAACGAGTCTTCGAATTTTCTTTTTTTTAACTCAGCTTTGTGCTAGAATTTATTTATGGCAATTATATCAGACGAAAGCGGGTTGGAAAAAAGGATTAAAAAAAATCCTGTAGTTAAGCCTGAAACAATTGAATACGATAATACATTTGAGAGCACTATTAGACCTAAGGATTTTGATAACTACATTGGGCAAAGTGCTTTAAAAGAAACCCTAAAAATCATACTGGAAGCTGCAAAAAAACGTAATAAACCTTTAGATCATATGCTTTTCTACGGTCCGCCGGGACTTGGTAAAACGACAATTGCCGGTGTTATTGCAGCACAGATGGGAGTTGAAATAAAAATAACTTCAGCCCCGGCATTAGAACGTCCGAGAGATATTATCGGAATTTTAATGTCTCTTAAGGGCGGAGAAATTTTATTCATAGATGAAATCCACAGATTAAATAAAGTAGCAGAAGAAATCCTCTACCCCGCAATGGAAGATTTTACCCTTGATATGACAACGGGAAAAAGCCAAACCGCAAAAACTCTAAGAATACCATTGCCTAAATTCACTCTTATCGGTGCCACAACAAAAGCAGGAGAACTCTCAAGCCCGCTCAGAGACCGTTTCGGAATGATTCACAGGCTTGAATTTTATACTGTAGAAGAACTGGCAAAAGTCGTACAAAGAACTGCAAAAATTTTGGAAATTGAAATAACTCCTGACGGAGCAAAAGCCATAGGTATGCGCTCACGCGGCACTCCAAGAATTGCAAACAGACTGGTTAAAAGAGTTTCCGACTTTGCAATTGTTAAGTACAATGGTACAATTGATGAAAAGGTTGCCAATGAATCTCTGGACATTCTTAAAATAGATGAATTCGGACTTGATAATACTGACAGGGCATTATTAAATCTGATTATAGAAAAATACGACGGCGGCCCCGTTGGAGTTGAAACTATTGCTGCAGCTTTAAGTGAAGATGTAAGAACCATTGAAGATGTTTGTGAGCCGTATCTTTTGCAAGCAGGACTTCTGCAAAGAACGCCGAGAGGAAGAAAAGTTTCTCCGGAAGGTTACAGGCATCTCGGTAAGAAAATGCCTTCCATGCAGACAAGGCTGTTTGGAGATAACGAATGAAATAGGCGCCGGTGATTTTATATTTATTTCTCAAACACGCTCACACCTCCGGCTACCGCTATCGTTTCGAAATAAATATTAAACCACCTTCTAAGCTCTATAAATAAGGATTTATTTATGAAAAAAATACTAACACTTACTTTTATAATTATTTCTTTGCTTATAACACCTTCATTTGCAAACGATGGCGATGAAAGTAAAATTCTGCCATCCGAAATCGGAGTTGTTAAAAATGTTCAATACGTCGATTTAGATGACAACGTTACACAAACAAAACAAACAATACAAGTTAAAATTATTACCGGACAATTTAAAGGTGAAGTTATTGAACTTGACAATATGCTGACAGGAAATCCCTATTATGATATTAAACTCAAAAAGAATACTAAAGTAATTTTGCACGCAGAAGATAACGGAAACGGGGTTGAGTTTTCCATTGAAGACATAAAAAGAGCCGGAACACTGGGCTGGTTATCTTTTATTTTTTGTGCTCTTTTACTTTATATCGGCCGAAAAAAAGGGCTATTCAGCCTGTTTTCAATAGGACTTACCATAATTTTAATCACACACGTACTTTCCCCCCTGATACTCTTGGGCTTAAATCCCGTTTTTGCAACACTTTTAATTTGCTTAATCTCGACAGCCGCCACGATGTATCTGGTCGGAGGGTTTAATGCTAAAAGTTCTTCCGCAGTAATCGGTGCAGTTTTAAGCCTTTTGTTTGCAGGCGCATTATCCTATATAACAATGATTACCGCTCATCTTACAGGTTTTGCCGAAGAAAACTCAATGTTTTTATATACCGCTCATCCGGAATTAGATTTTATCAGCATAACAATTTCCACAATGATAGTTGCAACCCTCGGTGCGGTTATGGATGTTGCGATGTCGATTGCAAGTACAATCAATGAAATATTTCTTATTGATATGGAAAAAACTGTAAAAGATTTGTTCCTATCAGGAATGAATGTCGGACGCGATATCATAGGAACAATGGCAAATACATTAATACTTGTCTACCTTGGCGGCTCACTGCCTTTAATTTTACTTGCTGAAAATATCGACTTACAAAAATTTATTAATTTAAATCAGGTTGTTACAGAAACCGCTTCCGCTCTTATAGGCAGCATTGCGATTGTAATTTGTGTTCCGTTTACGGCTATAGCAGCGTCTCAAATGATAAAACATTTTGCTAAAAAAGAAGAAGTGAAGGATTTCACTATCAATTGCAATTAGCCGCTTAATGTGTTACAATCGACGTGAATTGGAGGAGAGGATAATGAAAAAATTAATTATATTAATGCTTGCATTATGCATGACAACATTCAGTGCTTTTGCTGGAACTTTTAAAGCAGATGCCAGAACAAAAAGAATTCCTGCCGGAACAGTTTTTCAGCTTCAATTTTTACAACCTGTAAGTACATTCTCCGGATGTGAGGGTGATTCTTTTGTCGCAACTCTAAAAAATGAACTTACAACAGATACCAGCGTTATATTACCGTCAGGCTCTGTAGTAAGAGGCAGTATTAGCAAAGTTAATACCGCAAAAAGATTTTCCAGAGGCGCAAAATTATATCTTGATTTTGACCATGTCGTAACTCCTAACGGCCGTCAAATTCCTCTTGATATGGCTGTTTGCCAATTTGATAACATATTCTACGACGGAGCTTTATACAAAAATCTTGGCTACGGAGAAGCTCTGCAAAAAAACTATGAACGCGGCGTAGAAATTACTAAAAATGCGACCAATTACGGTCTTAGTGCAGGAGATTCCGCACCGGGCATTCAGTATTTAACAACACCAATCTGCGCTATAGGAGGTTTTATAGGCGGTGTCGGATACTGGATTGGAGACAGTATTGCAGACATGTTTAGAAAAGGACAGGATGTCTTTATCAACAAAGGTGATGTCCTCAGTGTAAAACTCATTAACCCGATAGATATTCCTGTTTATTAATAATTAACCGGAAGAAAAAAGGCAAAAAATAAAGGCTGAAATTCAGCCTTTATTTTTTGCCTTATATTTATCTAATAAATTATCCCTGAAACTGTTCTGCAATCTCAAAAGGCTGCTCAGCAAGTTTAAGAGTTTCTCTATCGATTATTCCTCTTTTAAGCTCTGTAAAAGAAGCCTTTTTAGAATTAAATTTCTTCTTTAAGAATTCATACGCAACCTTCGGATCGCATTTTGTACCGCAAGTAAATAAATCTACTGCAGCATAGCCCAATTCCGGCCAAGTATGAATTGCAAGATGACTTTCCGAGATAATTACAACACCGCTTACGCCATATGGATTAAACATATGAAAGCACTTTTGAACGATTGTCGCACCGCACTCAAGAGCCGCGTCTATCATGTACTTTTCTACTTTGTCATTACTATTTAAAATGTTTGGATCACATTCAAAAAATTCTGCCAGGACATGCTGTCCCAAGTTTACTCTGTCCAAGTTCTGCTTTTCAAGCTCGTCGAGTGATGATGATACAATTGTCAATTCATGTGCCTCCTTTACTACCGGTGCGTCACTGCACCAATCAAATTTTTACTAACTTCTATATATTACTATAAAAAACAAAAAATTTGTACATTTTACACTTTTTATTTTAATTGTTAAGATTTTGTTACATTTTATGTAAACAAATGTTACAAATTTGCCGTTTTTACTAAAGTTTTTCCGAAATATGCCGTATACATAAATATAATTTTGGTAAGAATAATAGGTAAGAGTAAGATGTCAGATCAACTTTCGTTAGGGAAAAAAGAAAATTTAGGAGATATAGATTTTTCAAAAATAAGAAGCGGACTTTCCAAAAAAGATCTTGGAATAGAGGAAGGTTCAGTGCTTTCCAGCATTTTTGACAGTATAAATACCAATAATGAAGGTCAATCAGAAGGGAAATTGGACAAAGCTGAATTAAGCCAATTTATTCAAATTATAAAAAAATTAGCTAAGAAAGATAAAACTTTATCCGAAAAAGAAGCCGGGAAATTCAAAATCAACGGAGAAAAAATTGACAAAAGCGGCAAAGAATTATTAAACTTTTTAACCAAACTTGCACAAACTTCAGAAAACATCCAATCAGTTGTCTCTGAAGGCAACAAACAAATAGTTACATACACTAACGGAGATACATATGAAGAAGAGGTTTTTGAGGACGGTTCAAAGTTTATAAGAGAATCTTCCGGCAAAAGCGCTGTAGAAAAAGTTTTTGATGCAAACGGCAATGAAATAAGAACAACGTATTTTGAAAACGGTAAAATAACAAGTGATAAATATGTGGAATATGATGAAGAAGGGAATCCTGTCTCTAAGGAAACCATATCAACAGGAAGCACGTATTATGGATATGGTAAGTATCCACAGGGAATAGAAGGTTCTACACACACAAAATATAAGTATGATACAGAGAAAAAGGATTTTGTTGCAACTGAATCTACAAGCACTTATACAGATGAAACAAGCAATACTGTCATAAATACTTACAGAAACTACATTACAGGCGACACTGAAAATATTGAAGTCGTTAACGGTTTATGCAGGTCTCATACAGTAAAAATTGACGGAAAAACAACAACTCTTGAATATGATGAGCAAGGCTGCCTGCTTGGCTATGTAGTTCAGCCCGGTGATACAGTAGAAAGTATTGCGGAAAAATTTGGTGTTTCAAAAGAATTACTTATAAGAGCAAACAGTCAATCAAGTTTTCTGGTCCTGGATAAAATCAGAATTCCGAAACAATTTGCCATAGATGATCCTGCTCTTGAAAATATGAAAACCTTTGAAGAAGCCTGGGAAAATGCACCAAAGGTAACGCAAACCTGGCGCGATCCTAACACGGGCAAAAACTGGCAGGAAGAACTTGTAATTATAAAAGACAATTTAAAACATGACTGGAAAGTTGCATGTGATAAAAACGGACAATACTATGTATTTACAAAAGCTAACAAATTGCTTTCCGATGAAGAAGTTCAAGATCAGCTTTATTGGGATTCTTTACCCAAAATACAAGGAGAATACTCCGAAGGAAGTAAAGAAGAGCTTGGCGTAATTAAAACAGGTCTGGCGAACAACAGAAAGCTTGCTCGCGACAGATCAGGAAATGTTTATATAATCTCACATGATAATAAAATCCTGTCTGAAGAATATGTTGCTCAAAAAGAGCTTTGGGACTCATCAGAGAAAATTACCGGACGAACTAAAACAGAAAATGGCGGCTGGATTTCATCTCAATATGTAGTCGTAAAAGACGGTCTTGAAAATGGCAGAAAAATTGTCATGGACAAAGATCTCAATTATCACTACATGGATGTAAACGGAAACATTTGTGATGAAGAAGTTGCTAAAGAGCAGGCTCTTGATAAGATTCGGACAGAGCCTAAAACTGCCATGAAAGCAACATTGATGCTTTTAAATGAAATGTATAAAAACGCAAAAGCAGCTTTTGATAAACAAATACGGGAACAAGGCTGGACAGCAGAAGCCGCCGATGCAATAAGTATCCTTTGGGGTTCCAAAAACAGAGCCGAAGTTGTTGCAAAGGAACTGGAAAATTACGCAAGCCAGGTAAAAAGACTAGAAGCATGTATGCAAAATGGAGATTACGAAGGATTTAAAAAAATATTCAAAGATTTATTCCAAGTTGACTTTAGACCTTGGAATATAGCAGCATATGTTGATAGTCCCTCAGAACACAATTATACTGGAGCTTTTGGCGTCGATAATAATATTGCCCAAAGGGTTGCAAAATACAATAACTCCCAAAACTTGGGCGGCAGCATTGTAAAAGCGGTTACAGCCGCAATAGGCGGTATAGTTGCAGCATATATGGTACCATTTACGGGGGGAACGAGTTCAATTTTAGTAGGTGCAGCCGGTGCAACTATAGCAAGTCTGCTGGTAGGAATAAGTGACAGAACTTCTTCTGATGTCGGTTTACGTGATGGTGATTTGCAAGAAATTGCAAAAAATGCTGCCTGGGATGGAGTATCCGTATTAGCCGGCGGAGCGGCAGGTGTGTATGCAAAAACGGTTATAACAGGAGCCAGCAAAGTGGCTGCATTGGGAAGATCTGCCGTAAACATAGCAGCTGATACAGCTATCGGTGTTGCGCAAGAATATGTCGAAAGCGGAACGGTTTCTCTTGAAGGAGTTATGTCGAATGTTATTTTAAGCGGAACTGGCAGCGCCCTTTCGTCATTGAATTTTAGAAAAGGCAGCTCAAAACATACAACCTATTTACAAATGAATGCCGAAGAGTTACTTGATGAATATAATCATTTGCATAAACAAACTATCACTGCAGGTATTGATTTTAAAGTAAAAACTCAGTATATAAAACAAATGAAAGAAATCGAAGGACTTCTAAAAAAGCAAGGATATGAGATTGAAGATTTAAAACTTAAAAGTATAAAACCTGAAAGCACCCCGCCTGCAGCTGTAAAAACAGACGCCGAAGCAGAAATGCTTGTAAAGCAAGAGTTGAAAAATGAACTTGGTAAAGACTTATACAATTTGCACGAAATAGTAGTAAATTCAATCAATAATATTAAAACCGTCAATGATTTTGAAAAAATTAAGACAATTATTACAACTAAATTTAAAGAATTTACTGATGTAATGGTGGATTTATTAAATCTGCTTATAGATAAAGTAAAACAATTAAATTTAAACATAAAAGAATCCGCATTAAATCTTGTAAAAGTAGAAGCACTTGCCGGCAAAAAATTAGCAAAACTCTATAATAAAATTATTGATTCTATAGACAATATGTCTACAGAGAAAAAATACGATAAAATCTTTAAATCTATACAAAAACACTTTTCAAATTACGGCGATATTCTATCAGATTTAACAACAAAACTGGATAATAAAGCTTCTTCGGTCGGCTTGAAGAATAAAGTCATCGGAACACCATATGATAACATGGTTCCTGTCAACAATAACGTTCTGAAAAAGACGGCCGCTCAATATAAAGGCAAAGTTTTGAACTGCGCTTACTCCGAGCAAAACTTTAAGCGCGGAGATGTATTTGTTGTTGATTTAGCAAGCAATAAACACACCCAATTATCATTAGGTCCTCTTGTTTCACTGGATTTATCAGAACCGAGACTTGCCAATATGCTTAAAAACCTGAAAGAAGGTGAAAGCTTTACTATCGGTTCATTTGAGGGTAATGCAAAATATAAGATGGGTTCAAGTTCAAATGGAGTTTCCCATCAACATTTGGTTGTAACCAAGAAAAATGGTGTGTATATATTTAAAGATACTTCTACATATGGGACAATGGCAAGTTTAAATATATCCAAACCAATTAAGACAAGTGAAGTTAAGGATATGTTTCCAAATGGAACAATTCAGGATTCTTATTATATTAATAAAGTGCATAAGATGGATTTGGAGTTAGATTCTACTGATTATAAAAATATTGTTGCTTTAATTAATAAATGCGATGGTAAATATAGAAAGTTATGGGAAAGTACATTTTTATTAGACAAAGGTCGAAATATTGATAAGTTAGCTGCATTTGCAAAGCTAATTAGAAAACACGGGTCGTTAGATTTCTATCTAAATATGGATGAGAGAACTTGGAGTGTTGTAGTAAACAATATATGTCAGAAACAAAATAATGCAGTAAATGCAATATATAGCTACAAAATCAATTCAACATCCATAAATACAGCATTAAGTACACATAATATATATCATCCTACAGGTTCATATATAAATAATCTTACTGATTATTTGAATACGCAAACTATTAATAGAAGAATAACATCATATAGAGGAGAACAATATAATGCATCATTAAAAAATCTAAAACTACCTAATGGTATGGATGCAGGTCAAGTACTTCAAACGTTAGTAAAGAAGGGTGCTTCAAAACAGGAAATTGCAAATTTTGTAAATAAGTATCTTATAGGTAATGCTGTGAAGCAGGAAAGATTTATGTCAACGTCTCTAAATAGAAACTTTAGTGAGGAATGGGCTAAAAAAGATCCAGCAGGTCACTCGGGTGGTAACCCTAATGGTGCAATATTGTGGAAAATAGATATTCCAGGCGAAACAAAAGGAGCATTTGTTGAAGATTTTAATACCCATCATATAGAAGAATATGAAGTTATTTTGCAGAGAGACTCATATTTGGTAATTACAGGAGCACATTTCGATGATGTGAAGAATTTGTGGGTAATAGAAGCGATTGTACGTCAAACACCTTATGAAAAAATTAAACGAGTAAGCGAGGGTTAATTATGAATGATTATACACCCGAATCAATAACCAGAGAAGGCGATTCCTCCGGAATAATTGTATCAAAAATTAAATTTTATCCGGAAGATATTGAAAAATTAAAAAATTTGAATACAAATGATGCAATTGCGTATAAAGCAAAACTTATAAAATCCGGGAAATACACTCTGGACTGGAATTAACTTTTGCGTCTCTCTCTTTATATTTCAACCTTAATTAATCTTAATATTGATATTAAGATTATGTAAGGAAATCCTGTTTTTATAAAAAATCAGTATATAATAAAATTGCAAAGGATAAAGAAAATATGAAGGAGAAAAAAATGCAATCAGTAGAAGAAATTCTTGGCAAATTAGAAACAGCAGATAATACAACTAAAAATAAAATAGAAAATATTCTTGTTGATCAGGGCAAAGCTGTTGTGCCGGAACTTGTTCACCAGCTTCAATTAGTAAGAGGCGTTAAACGCGGTGTTGTTGCAATGACTCTTATCAGAATTGGTGAAGCTTCTGTTGAATACCTTAAAAAAGCCGCTAATAACAATAAAGACTTTGAATGGGTTGCTAAATACCTTATTTCTGAAATCAAAGGTGTTGCAGCATAGTTTTTTAATCTTTGAACAGAACCCCGAATAATTCTGTTTTCTTAAAGTTATTGGTGAAAAAAGTGACAGATAAGGTAAAAGTAGATATTTATACAGATGGTGCATGCAGCGGAAATCCGGGACCCGGCGGCTACGGCACCATTTTAGTACATATAGATTCTGACGGAATAAAACACGAAAAAGAATTGTCAGAAGGTTATAGATGTGTAACAAACAATCAAATGGAATTAATGGCGGTTATCGTCGGTCTTGAAGCTCTTAAAAAGCCGTGTTCGGTAAAACTATATTCTGACAGTAAATACGTTGTAGATGCTTTTAACAACCATTGGATTGAAGGCTGGATTAAAAAAGGATGGAAAACTGCCGGAAAAACACCGGTTAAAAACGTTGATTTATGGAAAAGACTTCTTAATGCAAAAGCACTGCACGAAGTTGAATTCATCTGGGTAAAAGGACATGCCGGGCATGAATACAATGAACGCTGCGATACACTTGCCGTCAATGCATATAAACAAGAGAATTTAAAAGAATTGTAAACTTTTGTAACACATTTTTAAAGCAATGAAATTACCTCTTTTTTAAATACTTTATATATATGTAAGACTAAAAAAGATGGTGATATTAAATGGCAATCGCAAATTTACACGAAACATTATTAAGCTATAAGTTGAGAAGAAACCAGTTAAACCTTGAAATAACTGAGTATCAGGCTCAAAAAACATTAGCTTCTTATTCTCAAGGCGATGTTCAGTCTTTAAAAAATTCTGAAACAAGATCCATCAGAGAATATTACAAAGAAATGTTTGAAGGCGATGCTGATTTACAAGAATTATATACAGACTATACAGAGATTCCGGATTTTGAAGAAGAAATAGATAAATTAACTGCAAAATATCAAGAAGAATTTGATCAGTTAACTGCTTGGGAAACTGTTATAGATGCACAGATTACAACCGCCAGTGCTGAATTGGAAGAAGTTAATGCTTATATGGAATCAATGAAGTCTATGCTTTCAAGCAACATTCAAGAGGACTTTAACTACGGCTTGAACGGCTAATTAGTGAAATAGCCAGATTCCCAGCAATGCAAATAAGATTAAAGCGATGTTGTAATGCAAAAAGGTCGGAATACAGGTATCATAAATGTGATTATGCTGCCCGTCCGCATTAAGTCCGGAAGTCGGCCCCAGAGTTGTATCAGAAGCAGGAGAGCCGGCATCACCAAGTGCAGCGGCAGCGGCAAGTAAAACTACCATTTGGGAAACATTGAAACCTTGCTTTATACAAACAGGAATAAATAAAACCGCAAGAATAGGAATTGTGCCGAACGAAGTGCCAATTCCTATTGTTATAAATAATCCGATAATAAGTATTATTAGTGATGTAATATATATATTTGCAGGCAGAAGCGGGAGAACTGTATTAACAAGACTTTCTATAGCGCCGGTCTCTTTCAAAACATCCGCAAAACCCGCAGCAACAAGCATTACAAAGGCAATGTATCCCATAAGATAAACCCCTTCATTCATCATATGATCCATTTTATCCTGAGGTATAACTTTAAATGAAAATATAATTCCGAGGCCTACCAGTGCGCCGAGAGGCAGAGATTTTGTAATTAATTGAACCACGAAAGTTACTACTGCAGCGAGAATAACAAGCCAGTGCTTTGGCAGAAATTTTGAATCACCTGTATTTTCTGCTAATACTTTTTTATCTTCGTAGACTCTTGGTTTTCTGTAAGTTATAAACACAGAAATCAGAAGTCCTGCAAGCATACCTGCACCTAAAATCAATGTATCTTTCCAAATATCACCCCTTAGAACGTTTACACCGTTTTGGACCATATTATCAGCAATAAGGTTTTGGAAAATCAACCCAAATCCGGCCGGTATTACTATGTATGGCATTTTTAAACCAAATGCAAGTACGCAGGCAACTGCCCGGCGATCAATTTTAAGTTTATTCATTATTCCCAAAAGCGGCGGTATGATAATCGGAATAAATGCGATATGAATCGGTACAATGTTTTGCGAAGCCATCGCTATTAGGGTAAGAATTGCTAATAGGAGCATTTTCTTACCGTTAACAATACTGGTAATTTTATTAGAAATAACATCCGTAAATCCGGAGTGTGCCATCGTTGCAGCAAAAGCTCCTAGCAAAATATAACTCAATGCCGTTTCTGAGTTTCCGCCCATGCCGGAAATAAAAGTATTCATTATATGCGTGCTGTTTAACCCTGCAGCGTAGCCGGCTGCCAGAGTTGAAATTATAATCGCAAGCAGCACATTGATTTTTCTAACACATAAAACACACAATAATATTATTGATATAAAAGCCGGATTTGTACATAAGTGTATCAGAGTTGCCATTTTTATTTTATTTCAGCTTCCTGCAGCAAATTTATAAGTTCAAGAGCCACTTCTTTTTGTACATCTTGCGGTAAACACTTCAAATATTCAAAAGCTTCTGCAATTTTTTGGTCTGTATCATACCAGCGTCGTAATACATATGAAAAAGCGTCAGTCAATATGTTGTCAGCTAAATCTATCCCGTTTTCTTTTGAGCGTGCAACAATTAAATCTGCACAATCATATTGCGTCATTATATTAGCATTTCTCATCAAACTTACTGCCAGACTAACTGTCGGATCTATATCATACCAGCGCTTATGCATACAACATTGTTTCCTCTTTTATATATAATAGTATATTTTTTACTCTATTTTGTCAATTGTGAAATTATATTTGATTTTTTATTTTCATCTTTTATGGAAATAAACAAAGTTTTTTCTTTTGAAGTTGTGCCTTTTACTATTTCTATTTGGGATTTGGGAATTTTAAATTCTTTTGATAAAAACTCTATTAAAGCTTTGTTAGCTTTATTTTCGATTGGCTGCGCCGTAACTTTAACTTTAATAAATTCATCTTCCAGAATAATCTCATTTTTCGAAGAATTAGGTACAATTTTAATCTTTATAATAAGCCCGTCTGCGGTATTTTTTAACATAATATCATTAAGCCGGCAACGCTGCATTTAGCCTAATATATTTCCCCCTTATACTTTCTGGAAAACCATAACGTATTCGTGCTTAAAGATATAAAAACCGCCGGCTAACGCTCTGTAGCGCCATAAATTGGCAGTTTTACCTTTAGCTCTTTCGTTGCCTTGAATATCTTTAATAATTATAGCTTTTGTAATAAACCCGAGTTTATTCATTCTGGCCATACATTCAAAACCCAAAGGAATATGCTGAGAATGAGCGTATTTATCACCGATAATAAGGCAGGCAAAGCGTCCTTTTTCCAGCAAATCGTATCCATTTTTAGCAACTTTTTCAAACAGGTTATAAAATTCTTCAGTAGTTGCACAATTTGATAAATCTTCTTTTTTATCAGAAAACTTGATAATATCATCATAAGGCGGATGAAGCATAAGAAGCTGCGCCTGTTTTCTGCCCATAATATCGAGTCTTGCCTGAATTTTTTCTTTTGCAATTTCACTTGCGGAATCTGCACAAATAATATTAACATCTGTTACAAGCTGTTTTGGTGTAAACTTTTCAGAAACTGATTCAGCAAGTTCTTCTTTTAACTCAACACCAATACAGCGTCTTTGCATATTAATAGCTTCAATGCCGGAAGTACCTGAGCCGAAAAATAAATCAAGAACAATATCATCTTTTTTTGTATAGCGTTCATAAATTTGTTGAGCAATTTGAGGAATATAATTCCCGTGGTATTCGTTTGAATGCCCGCCCTCTTTTGCTCTTTGCGGAAATTCCCATAAAGTATCCGTTTTAATATGGTCATATTCCTGCCATTTCTTCAAATTAATATCACTATAAGCGGTTGTTTTTACCGCATTGTCATCAACGACTTTTAAATTGCCTTTTTTAGGACTTTTTTGTTCCTTTAAATTTGTTTTTGCCATACTCTTCCCCAATTAATAAATACAGTTTAAAGGATTTTTTCGACTTTGTAATCAAATAAATAGATGATATATAAATAAAAATACCATCCTTTAAAGGATGGTATTTAAAAATTTTTACTTGTTCATTTGCTGTAATTTGTCGCAAGGGCTGCAAGGCTGCTGAACTTGTTTCTGGCAAGGATTACAAGGTGCTGCCTTTTGACAAGGATCGCAAGGCTGTTTTTTAGCACAAGGATCACAAGGTGCTGCTGCTCCCGTAGGGCAAGGTTCAGAAATCTTTTCACAAGGATCGCATTTCTTGTTGCAATCGCAATCTGATTTTTTCTTCTCACATTTAGGACAATGTCCCCAATAAGCAGGATTTAGGCTTGACCAGCTGAAAGCGTGTGCACTTTGTGTACCAATTACTGATACTATACCCAATACAGCTAATAAAGATAATGTTTTTTTCATCTCTTACTCCTTTTTTTGTACGAATGAACTGTATTTTTAATACATTTACATTGTATGAAAAGAGCAGTGATTTACCATAACCCGGGCGTTTAAAAATTTTTAGACATCTGTCTAATTTCTTGCCCTGTCAATTAATTTATTATCATTATTCCAGCTGAAGGATTCGCGAATCTTGCTTCCGACAGTTTCAAGCAAATGTCCTTTTGATTCGGCCCTAAGTTTTGCAAACCTTTCTCCGCCGGCTTCCATTTCTTCCATAAATTCTCTGGCATATTTGCCGTTTTGAATTTCTTCAAGAATCCTTTTCATCTCGGCTTTTACATTTGCATTAATTAATTTTCCGCCCCTTGTCAAATCTCCGTATTCGGCATTGTTGGAAATAGAATAATGCATATCTTCAATTCCGCCCTGATAAATTAAATCAACAATAAGTTTCAATTCGTGGCAGACTTCAAAATATGCCATATAAGGAGAATATCCGGCCTCAACAAGAGTTTCAAAAGCTGCTTTGATTAATGCTGAGCAACCGCCGCATAGAACGGCCTGTTCGCCAAAAAGATCAGTCTCTGTTTCTTCCCTGAATGTTGTTTCAAGGATTCCCGCGCGGCCTGAGCCTATTGCTGACGCATAAGAAAGAGCCATTTCTTTGGAATCTCCGCTGAAATCTTTGTATACAGCGATTAAAGACGGGACTCCGCGTCCGGCTTTATATTCGCTTCTGACGGTATGTCCGGGAGCCTTTGGAGCAACCATTATGACATTTACCCCTTCCGGCGGATTAATAAACCCATAGTGGATATTAAACCCGTGAGAAAACATCAAATACTGGCCGGCTTTAAGATTTGGTTCTATTTCTTCTTTGTACACTTTTGCCTGAACTTCATCAGGTATAAGTATTTGAATAATATCAGCCTGCTTTACCGCTTCTGATATCGGCATTGTAGTTAAACCATAATCTCTGGCTTTAGTATCGGAAGCTCCGCCCTGACGAAGTCCCATTATAACATGGCAGCCTGAATCTTTAAGGTTCAAACCCTGACCGTAACCCTGCGAGCCAAAGCCGATAATAGCAATTTTCTTTGTTTTAATTAAATCCTGATTAATATCCTTATCTAAATATATTTTTAGCTCTTCCACAACGAACCTCCTTTGCATATGTATGCGGCCGGAGAATTACTCCGGCCGCATACATTATAAATATCTTTTACTCTTCAAACTCTGTAATTGTTGTTTGTGAACCTTCTGACATTTCCGCAATCGTGCAGCCGCCTGCAGGCACTGCTTCAACATCACTTTCCTTATCTGTATTAACAATTTTATTTACCGAAACAACAGTATCATTATCAACGAGATTTTGTGCTCTTACACCTGTTGCCGGTCTGCCCTGGCATGAAATATCGCCGGCTTTGATTCTTGTTACAATACCGTTTGCGGTTACAAGCATAATTTCATCATTTTCGTCAACAATAGTAAGTGCTACAAGTCTTGACATATTTGACTTAAACTTGGTTGCGATTAAACCGATACCGCCCCTGTTTTGGGTTCTGAATTCTGATAATTTTGTACGCTTGCCGAATCCGTCAGAAGTTACAACAAGTAAATCCGCATCATAATTTCTTGGAACAATATCACATCCGATAATAGTATCAGCGGCTCTGAGCTTCATAGAAGTTACGCCCCTTGCACTTCTTCCTAATGGTCTCAAATCTTCTATAGGAAATCTTATTGCCATGCCGCAGGATGTACCGATGATAATTTCATCATTAGCTTTTGCAAGTTTTACCCAATTTAACTTATCACCTTCTTCAAGAGATATCGCAATAATACCGCTTCTTCTTATATTTGCAAAATTATCAAGTTCTATTCTCTTAATAAAACCTCTTTGAGTAAGCATAATCAAATTCAAATCATGTGAGAAATTACTTACCGGAACAACCGCAGTAATTGTTTCACCCTGTTCAATAGGAAGTACGTTCACAATCGGAAGTCCCTTTGATTGGCGTCCGCCTTCAGGGAAGTCATATACATTTAAGCTGTACACGATACCTTTAGATGAGAAGAACAACACTTTGTCATGCATCATAGCCGTAAAGAAGTGCTGGATATCATCATCATCTTTTGTTTTCATGCCTGCTTTTCCGCGTGTCGCACGGTTCTGACGTTCAAACGTATCGAGAGAAATTCTCTTCAAGTAGCCCTGATGAGTAATAAATACTGCCATCGGAGTGTTTGGTGTTAAATCCTCAATTGTAACTTCACCCTGCTCCGGTACAATCTGAGTTTTTCTGTCGTCACCATATTTTTCTTTGTCCTCCAGAAGTTCAGCCTTAATAATATCTAAAACCTTTTGTCTGTCAGACAGGATAGCTTCGTATTCGGTAATCTTTTTGAGAAGCTCATCGTATTCGTTTTTAATTTTATCCTGCTCCAATCCTGTTAATCTTCTCAATTGCATTTCAAGGATCGCATTTGCCTGATCAACATCAAGCCCGAATCTGCTCATCAATCCTACTCTTGCATCATCTGTTGTTTTAGATTTTTTGATAAGTTCAATAACTTCATCCAGCGAGCCTAAAGCAATTAGCAAACCTGCCAAGATATGAGCCCTGATTTTTGCTTTCTTTAAGAAATAAATCGTTCTTCTTGTAACAATTTCAACTCTGTGTTCAACAAACTCATTTAATACTTCATACAAGTTAAGAAGTCTAGGCTGCTTGCCGCATAATGTAACCATGTTTACGCCGAATGTTGTGGCAAGCTGGGTATATTTGAATAAATTATTTTTAACGACTTCCGGTTTTGCATCACGTTTTAATTCAATTACGATACGCATCCCTTCTCTGTCGGATTCATCTCTTATGTCTGAAATTCCGTTGATTTTTTGTTCTTTAACCAGATCGGCAATTTTTTGTATAAGTAAAGACTTGTTAACCTGATAAGGAATTTCCGTAACAATAATCGCTGTTCTTGTTTGCCTGCCGGCTCCGCCCGGAATTTCTTCAATTGTTGCAACGGCAGACATTTTGATTGAACCACGTCCTGTTTCATAAGCCTGCTTGATGTCATTTAAGCCAACAATTGTTGCAGCAGTCGGAAAATCAGGTCCTTTTATGTATTCCATTAATTCAGGAACCGTAATTTGAGGGTTATCAATTAATGCTATCGTTCCGTCTACAACTTCTCTTAAATTGTGCGGCGGAATGTTTGTTGCCATACCTACCGCAATACCGGAGGAACCGTTTAATAAAAGCATCGGGAGTCTGACAGGTAGAACTGAAGGTTCTTCCAACGAACCGTCAAAGTTCGGTTCAAAGTCAACTGTTTCGCAGTCAATATCAGCCAGCATCGAAGTTGTAATTTTATGCATTCTTGCTTCTGTATAACGCATTGCGGCAGCACCATCGCCGTCAACAGAACCGAAGTTTCCATGCCCGTCAACTACAAGGTATCTTGTGTTAAAATCCTGAGCAAGACGGACAAGAGCTTCATAAACAGAGCTGTCACCGTGCGGGTGATATTTACCGAGAACTTCACCAACAATACGGGCGCATTTCTTAAACGGTTTATCAGGCGTCATGCCAAGCTCGTTCATTGCGTATAAAATGCGTCTGTGAACAGGCTTTAGCCCATCTCTTACATCTGGAAGCGCACGACCTACGATTACACTCATTGCATAATCAATATAGCACTTTTTCATTTCTTCTCTTATATTAACCGGTACGATTTTACCGTCTGAAAACATATTCTGTTGAGCCAAAATCCTTCTCCTCTATCCCTCTATAATAAATATATTAGCACAAAAAATATCAGTGTAAAGCAATAGTACTGTTAATACATAGCCATGTTATCTAATCTTTATATACTCCTTAAATCCAGTATTAATAATATTTTAAGGTTTGTAAAATTTTAATTAAAAAAGGCAATTTTTAAAAAGAAAAAGACTTTATATAAGTGTAAGGGATAAATAAAGTAAGATAATAAATCTAAACAAAAAAGGAGTCAAAGGATAAGATAAGTTCGATGCTCCTGAAAACAAGTTTCTTTTTATACTCTCTCTTAATATCCTCGTGTTTATTTAATGTTTGCCATCAATCTCTTGGCAAACTTTTTTTTACAAGTAAATTAAGTCTCATATAAGTTCAACATGACAATTTAAGTTATCTTGATAGAATCTGGTATATAATCCTTCATTTATTTAACTTGCAAATGAAGAATGTTTATTCTATTATAATTTGTACGGCGACATGGCCAAGTGGTAAGGCAGAAGCCTGCAAAGCTTTTACCCCCGGTTCGAATCCGGGTGTCGCCTTTTATTAATTAAGTAATCACAAATCTCTAGAGTTATATGGAAAGTATTGAATTAAAGCGCTTTTGGGAGCAAGTTAAGGAAGAATTGCTGGGTGTTTTACCTGAAAATGCACATCCTTGGGTTTATCCGCTTGAAATCTCCGGATATGACAAGGGTGTTCTGACAATTGTTACGGGACAAATGATGGGGCGTGATATTCTTCGGAAAAACTACTACGATTTGATGGTGAGCGCTTTGAAAAATGTTTCAGGCGAGGATAATTCCCGAATTGTCATTATTTATGATGAAAATGCTGCTAAAAAGTTAAAAAAAGAATCTGAAAAACTTCAAAAAAAGGCTTTGGAAACTGATATTAAAGAGCAGGCATTCGAGAATTTATCTAACATGCAGTCTGCAGCAAATTTGAATTTGAAATATAAATTTGATAATTTTGTTGTAGGTGAAAGTAATAAATTTGCATATTTAACGGCAATGGCAGTTGCAAAAAATCCGGCAGAAAAATACAATCCGCTTTTTATATACGGAAATTCCGGCTTAGGAAAAACGCATTTAATGCAAGCTATCGGGCATTATATTATATTCAACAATCCTAAATTAAAAGTCAAATATACAAAAACCGAGGATTATGTGAATGATTATATAACTAACAGCCGCAAAAATAATAGTACCAACATAGAAAACATGTCAAAATTCAACAGAAAATATACAAATATAGATATTATTTTGATTGATGACATTCAATTTATAGAGTCAAAGATTAAATCTATGGAAAATTTGCAATATACATTTGACAGTTTATACAATAAAGGTAAGCAGATAGTTATTACCTCGGATAGAGTTCCCAAGGATATCCCGACTTTGACGGCAGCATTGTGTACACGATTTGAGATGGGGCTAATGATAGAACTCACACCGCCGGATTTAGATACCAGATTTAAAATTTTGCAAAAGCTGGCTTTAGAAAATGATTTAAAATTTGAAGAGAACGCTCTAAAGTATATCGCAAAAAATTATTCTAATAATGTCAGAGAACTGGAAGGTGCTTTTACAAAGGTTTGCGCCTATGCGGAAATAACAGAACAAGAACTTACATTAGCTCTCGCTAAAAGTGTTTTAAAATGTGATGAGAACGATGATGAAATCGATTTTGAACAAATAGCGCGTGTATCGGCCGGTTATTTCGGTGTTGACTTAAAAGATTTAAAAGGCACTGCAAGAGGTCAAAAGGTTTCTATTGCAAGACATATTTCCGTGTATTTGTGCAGGGAAATAACTAATCAAAGCTTTGTTAATATTGCCAAGTATTATAATAAAAAACATACAACTATTATGTTTGCGTATGAAAAGATACGAAAAGAAAAAGACACTAACCGCGATATATCCAATGCGTTAAGAGAAATCAGACAGGCGTTGAAGCTTTTATAGCCAATACGGATACTCGTTTTTAAAATAACTTTATGATAAATAATAATTAAAGAGAAAATTAAGTACAGGGAACAAGTTTTTAAGTATCCGGATGAGGGATAACAGGGTATTATGTTAGATAATATAAAACATTTAATAGCTTTAAAATCTGTAGATAAAGATATTTCTGAAAAAAATTATGAACAGGCGTTAGAGAAACTAAATTATCTAATCAGGGAGGAATTTAGGCCTTCAGAAACATTTCTGAAACGCGGTAAGTTATGTCATAAATTACTAATGTATGAAGAAGCATATTCTGATTTTACATATATTATCACGCATTGTGTAAAAAAAGAGGATGCTTATTATGAAAGAGTAAGACTTAATTATGAGATGTCCAATTATTACGAAGCTGTTTTGGACGCAAATACGATTTTGGAATGGGATCCTAAGAATTTTAATATAAAACGGATTAAATTTTTATGTTATGTATTTTCTTCTCAGGAAGAAGTTGCAAAAAACTTTATATTAACTCTTTTTGAGTTTAATAAATACAAGACCATACAATTTTTATTCCAAGAAGTCGCATTTGCTCTATCAAAAGATGAGCTGGCAAAAGGTTTAAAGCTTTTGCAGGTAATAGATATGATTGATAAGGATAATCCTATTAAACTTCTGAAGGAAGCGGGGATTTATGAGCTTGCGGGTAAAAAAGACAAAAAAGATGAAATATTAAAACGTCTGGATTCGGTTTTTCCTAAGTATTTCATTTCCCATTTTAGATTTACTGATATGTATCAGGACAAGGACTTAATGGAAATATGTTTTTTACTTGAATTAAAAGTTTTTGATAAGCAGAATCTTTTTGCTTATCCTATGAAAATCCTGGAAGGGTACAAAAATCATATTGAAGGGCATATTATAGATTCAAAAGAATGCTTTGAAAAAGCGGTGGAAATTAATCCCAGAAAGCCGGAAGGCTATGTTCTGCTTGCGCAAACTCTGCAGCTAATGTCCGGATATGACAATCCTGCTTATATGATAGATGCAGAAAGAAATTATAAAATTGCAATGGACATATATAAAAAAGAAAATTTAAAGGACAAAGCAGAAGAAATGAAGCGGCAAATTAAGCATATTCATTCAGGCGCAAATATATACAGTTACAAATAAATAATAGGAACTGCTTTATTTTTTTCAGCCATGCTTTCACTTCTTTCACGCTATCACTTTGAAAACTTCCGCTAACAAGCCGTCTAATCTGATAATGCAGACAATACCTGCTCCTGGCTTACGCCTTTATAATTAATTTTAGCGGATGTAATCGGCTGCCTGTAATCATATTTATTGATAGAGCGGGATTCAACAATTACTGACGGCGGAAGAATTGACCATTTATAAAGCGCAGTTGACATTCTTCTGAAAAACTTGTCTATCCATTCTGTTTTTTGTTCTTTTGTAACTTGATTGTGAGTTTCATATACAAATTTTGTTTCCAGTAAATCCTGATAACCTTCGTTTTTATTTTCAACTCTCCAAATAATTTCATCCAGAAATTCGTATGGCATAAGTGCATCCTCGGCAATCAGGGGTTTGCCGGTCTTGGGATCAATTGCAAGTTCCGCACCCGGTTTTTTAAGAATTATAGCCTCAGGAATAGCATTTTTCTCTTCTCTGTTCGCATTCAGCCATCTTGCAAATGCAAAGAGTTTAGTCTTAGGCACATCCGCAATCGGAGCAAAGCCACCGGACATATCGCCGTTAATAGTTGCATATCCCATATAAAGTTCAGATTTATCGGAAGTTGCTATCGGAATGCAGGAAGCAAATTCGTTACTAATCCCCCAGAGAAACATTGCGCGCGAGCGCGCCTGAATATTATCAGGAGTAAAAGACGGGGTAAATGTTTCACGGTAGTTTGTAAATATTCCGTTTTTTGCGTCCCAATATTTTCCCCAGACTTTTTCTACGTCGCCGAATAATTTATTTAAGCATTCTGTCGTTGTTTCAATCATTGGTTTAATAGAAGCTTCAGTAAAATTTATCCCAAGATTATGAGCCAGCTGTTCGGCGTCTGACTTGCTTTCCTTGCTTGTAATATGTGAAGGCATTGAAACTCCGAAAACATTTTCTTTCCCTATAGCATCCGCCAGAAGCACCGCACACACGGTTGAATCCAGACCGCCTGAGAGTCCGAGAACCGCACGCTTAAACCCGCATTTCCCAAAGTAATCCCTTATTCCCTGAATGATTGTTTTATAAGTCCTTTCAAGGTCAGATTCATACTCGAGCGTAAAAACTTTTTGCTCGGTTAATGATTTATCCAGACCTTTTGTGAGGGGGTAAATCTTTCCTATGCCTTTTGAGGGATTTACAATTAGAAATTGTTCCTCAAAAGATTTTGCTCTTGCAATCAGCTCGCCGTTTGCGCCAAAAACTCTGCTTGAGCCGTCAAAAGAGCTGTTATCTATCGCGCCGACCTGATTTACATACACAATCGGTGTTTTGTATTTTTTTGCAATAAAAGAAAGCATATTATGCTTTAACTGCTCTTTCTTAGCTCTTGTGGGAGATGCCGAGCAATTAATAAAGACTTCCGGATTTTCTTCCGAAAGTTCTTCTATCGGATCTTTTTCGTACAAATGTTTTTCAAAAAATTCTTTGTTATTCCAGCAGTCCTCGCAGATTGAAATCCCGTATTTTTCATATACTTTCGGAGAAGCTTTAATGCTGTCTTTATCAAAGCATCCAAGAGTTTCCGCAGGCTGCAAACCTACGACAGGAGATGGCTCAATATATCTGTAATCGTTAAATTCTGAATAATTAGGAAGCAGGGATTTTCTTACAATACCTTCAATTTTACCATCTTTCAAAATTGCAACGGAATTAAAATATTTTTTACCCTCCGCATCTTTTTTTCTCGGTTCAACAAACCCTACAAGCGCTGTTGTACCCGTAGTTATTTTAGCAAGCCCTTTCAGCCACTTGATATTTTCATCAACAATTACAGGATGCCTGTCTATTGTATCCTCTATAGGATAACCCATTAGAGCGAGTTCCGGAAACACAACCATATCAAGCCCGATTTTTCCGGAATATTTTATGTATTTAGCAATCTTTTTGGCGTTGTATTCAATATTTCCCGCAATCGGATTAATCTGTGCCATACCAATATAACCGCCATCGGAGACTATATTTTTAATTCCGTCAATAATATTTTGTGGAATCTCTTCTCCATGCGAAAATCTCTTATCTGCTATTTCGGATAGTTCGTACAAATTCATTCTAAAAACCTCTTCAAGGTAATTATATCACACTATTAATTCTAATAAGATTTCTTGTTTATTACAGCGTCCACAACTTCTCTAAAAGCGCCCTCGCCGCCTTTGGCCGTTGTAATTTGTATATCTTTTATATTTTTAATTTTATCAACCGCATTCGGTACTGTGACTGCATATTTTGCGTAACAGAGAGAGTCATAATCATTTATATCGTCTCCGATATAAACAAATTCATCCTCACTCAGATTGTAACGTTCAACAATGGATTTTAAAACGTCTATTTTTATCCGGATTCCCTGATGTACTTCTTCAACATTAAACTTATTTGAAATAATTTCTATCGCGGAATTTTTTTCGCCTGATATTATCCCCATCCTGTATCCGTTTTTTCTGAGGATTGAAAAGGCCATGACATCTTTAAAATTGAGTTTGCGTGTCATCTCGCCTTTAGAGTCAATATAAACACAATTATCGGTCACAATTCCGTCAAAATCGGTTATTACAAATTTTATACTGTCAGGTAAAATTATAGTCATATTATTTATTAACTCTTCTCAATTTATCGATAATCGGTCGTTCTCTTTCATATACTATTTTAATTCCGTCACCCAGCAAAACGGGAGTCTGCCTTACATCTCTTACAAGATGATAGAGCCCTGCCATCTCTAAACTTGCCGCCTGATCAGAGCCCCAGTTTGTTCTGTCAGTAGTTATATGTCTTTCTACAGAATTAGCTCCAAGTGCGACAGCAAGAACGGAAGGTGTCACTCCCCTTTCGTGCCCTGAGTAACCAATCGGGCAGGAAAACTCTTTCCTAAATGTTTCTATGACTCTTAAATTTGTCTCATCTGCATTTGATGGGTATGTTGATGTGCAGTGGTATAAAATTAAATCATCTTCACCGAGAACATCTACCGCATGCCTTATCTGCTCCATTGTACTCATGCCGGTAGAAAGCAATACCGGTTTACCCTTTGAACGTGTATACTTTAACAAATTATCATCCGTTAAAGAAGCAGATGCAATTTTATAACAAGGAACATCAAATTCCTCCATAAAATCTACGGACTGCTCATCCCAGCAGGAAGCAAACCACATAATTCCATGCTGCCTGCAATAATTATCGATTTCTCTGTACTCTTCTTCTCCAAACTCCAGACCCCGTTTTAAATCTCCGTTAGTTTTGCCGAAAACACTGTTTCGTGCTTGTGCGAGTTCTTCTTTTGTATAAACCACATCAACAGTTCTCTTCTGGAACTTTACCGCATCACAGCCGGTTGTAACAGCAATATCAATCATCTTTTTAGCCAAATTAACAGAACCGTTATGATTTATACCAATTTCCGCAATAATAAAACACGGATAACCGTCCCCGACTGTTTTGTTACCTATTCTTACACACTTTCTTTCCATTAAGACACCATTTTATAAATATTTTTTGTATAAAGCAAATTCATCAGGATCAACTTTGTGTTCGTTATCAATTTCTTCAGCCTTTTTAGTTTCAGCACTTGGAGAAGTGTGGAAAAGCTTATCGATTATACCGTCAGAATTTTCCTCCTCATAAATCTCTGAAATCTCAAAACCGTCAGATTCCAGCGAAGTTTCTTCATTTGTTTCTTCCGCTTTAGTCTCCTCTGCTTTCGGTTTTGATATAACCTTTGTGAATCCCGGAATTTCAATTTTCGGAATTTCTATTTTCGGGATTCTGATATTCGGAATCTCAATTTTAGAAAATTCCCCCTCTTCAATTTCCCCTTCAGAATAGCTTCCCAAATCTTTTATTAAATGAATAGAATTAACAGAAGCGCCTATAAGCATTCTTTTACCGTCAAGTTCTACTACATGGAGTGATTTATTAGCACCCAAAGGCGTCGTGGAAAGTACGGAAACCCGAGATGCGGAATTATCTCCCATTTGCCTTTTCATAGTTTTTAAACCAAATTTGTTAAGTTTTGTATACAAAATTCCCGTTGCATAAATTAACAAAATTACAAAAACAAGCGATAAAATCATAGAAACAAAATTTGGTTCTTGTCCTACAGGTTGTGTTGTTATTGCATTTGCCGTATCAACAGTAGTAACGGAAGATGCTTGGGCTGCACTGGCAAGCGGTTCCGGAAGATCCGGAAGTATGTCAAATTTATCGGCAGCATAACAAACCTGTGCAACAAGCCCTAAATATACTCCTAATATTATGCCCAAAACCTTTTTCATTTAAACTAACCTTATTTTCTGTTATAATTGTACCATAAAATTATAAAATAGGACAAGCAGGCATGCCGTTAGAAGTGTTAAATCATATTTTAGGAGACAGCAGTACATTTTTTATTCATATTTTGAATATATTAGTACTGATAACACTTGTAACATTGTTTATATTTGCAAGAAAAGCCGGCAAAAATTGGACAAGGGTTAATGATTATCTGGGTGTAATTACAAAAACCGTAAATTCCGTAAGATATGGAGATTTAACTAAAAAAGTTGAAAGGATAAGCCTGCCGAATTCAGCTCCGCTTGCGGAGAGCATTAACCGAATGATAGAAACTCTCTATGACAGAGAGAAAATGATAATAGAATATCAAAATGAACTGCACCGCCAGAATAAATTATTGGAAGCGGTTATTAATTCTCTTTCTGACGGACTTATTATTTTTGACGAAAACCATCGAATATTGAGAGCTACTTCAAAAATCAGCGAATGGTTTGAAACCGACGGAAGAAAACTTGTGGGAGAATTGTTGGATAATTATATTAAACTGGCTCCAAGGTGTAATATTGAAACTCTGAAAGAAGAAGGAATAATTATCAATGCGAATAAATCCTTGAATTTTTGTGCAAGCTCAATGGAGCTGAAGATGGAGGATAAGAAGAAAAGGTTTATTATAATTATCCAAAATATTACAAATCAAAGAGAGCTTGAAAACTTGAAGGAAGATTTTGTGGCAACGCTTACGCATGACTTAAAAGTTCCGATAATAGCAGAGACAAACATGCTGGAGTTGTTTCTTAATAAAAATTTTGGTCCGATTTCTGAAAAACAGGAAATAGCTCTTAAAAATATGCAAACTTCAAACAAAGAACTTCTTGATTTGGTTCAAATTGTTCTTGAAACGTATAAAGTTCGCGATGGCAATATACGGCTTTTTAAAGAAAATATTTTGCTGAAAGGTTTTATTCAGGAAATTATTGAAGATATGGAACCTATTGCTGTAAAAACAAATAATTCCATAAAATTTTTATCTGAGCGTGATATCAGGGTATATGCAGATAAAATACAGCTCAGAAGAGTTATTAAAAACCTTATACAAAACGCAATTTCATATGGCGAACCAAATTCTCCAATTGATATTCAAATTGGTGAAATACCGAAATTTATTGTTATAAAAGTGAAAGACTACGGTGCCGGTATATCAAAAGAAGATATAGATAAAATCTTTAACAGATATTATTCAGCAGCTAAAAAGTTTAGAAAAATAGGTACCGGCCTGGGATTGTACCTTGCCCAGCAAGTTGTCAAATCCCACGGAGGCGAGCTTACGGTAGAAAGTGAAGAAGGTAAATACACCGAGTTTACAATAAAACTTCCGGCAGTTATGAATATAAATTTACACTACGGTGAATAGGAAACTTGCATGATTTTATATGATACAAAATATTTGCAGCTAAAGAGTACAAAATCCAAGACCGGTAAAGACTGGGTTTATGCACACAGACCTAATGCTAAAGACGTTGTAGTTATACTTCCGGTAATTAATAACGAAAAAATCTTGTTTTTGAAAGAAGAACGTCCGCCGCTTGTTGCCGAAGGTATTGCCAAGTATTCAATCGCGCTTCCTGCCGGCCTTGTCGGTGATGAAAGAATCGGTGAAACCATTGAAGATGCTATTAATGCTGAACTTCTGGAGGAAGCGGGGCTAAAAGCCGACAGAATTGAAATTAAAACCCGAAAAACAGCAAGTTCGCCGGGATGTGTTTCGGAAGTTGTTACAATTGCCATTGCTTACATTAACAATTACAATATTGTATCAAAACCCGTAAACGACGGCGGGGTGATAATTGACAGAATACTTGTTGACAAAAACAATGTATACAACTGGCTAAAAGAGCAGGAACAAGCAGGAGCTGCCTTAACGGCTTCAACTCTTGCAGCATTATTTTATCTTGTTGCAAGGGAATAAAGAGTAAACAAATTAGACAAAGGAAGGTATAGAAAATGATTTCAAAAGGTATAAGAGGCGCTGTAACTGTAGAAGAAAATACTCCGGAAGCAATTGGCGCAGCTACAATAAAACTTCTTACGGAATTAATGAAAAGGAATAATATAGAAGTTGATTCCGTTTCTCATGCAATATTTACATTAACAGATGACTTGAACGCGGATTTTCCGGCAAAATATGCGCGCATTAATATGAAATGGAAAGACGTTCCGATGATGTGTTTTCACGAGCTTGATGTTCCAAACAGCCTTCCGAAATGTCTCAGAGTCCTAATTGTAATCAATTGCGGAGAAAGCTTTGTTCCGGAATTTGTATATCTTGACGGAGCGGAGAAGCTAAGAAAATGAAACAGGTATTAATAGTAGATGATATAAAAGGTTGGCGGGATTATAATTCCAACATAGTCGATGAAATTTTTAACGGGGAAGTTGAAATTACTACGGCAGATTGTGCAAAAGATGCATACGATATTTTACTTACCCAAAAGCCTTTTGATATCATTATTACCGATATGCAAATGGAAGAAGATTTCACACCCAAACTGGCCGGAGAATGGCTGATTGAACAAATAAAGACATTTAATCGTTATATGAATACAAAGGTTGTAATAATATCCGCGTCATATAATGCCAGGCATATTGCGGAAACTCTCGGAGTAGATTGTATACCAAAATCCACTGCCTTGAAGTGTATTTCGGCTTACAGAGAAATTCTTGAACAAGTATGAAAAAATTCACAGTTATATTTTTATTATTCATATTTTCTATAACCTGCGCCTTAGCGGATTATAGAACCTACTATGAATTTGAATCAAATCTTGATGTGAAATTCATTCCATATAAGGGTGAATTAAATAAAGAGCTGAAAAAAGAATACAAAAAAATTCAAAAAAATGAAAAATACATAAAGCTAGGAAAATACGAAAAAGCCGAAAAACTCATGCCGGATTATATTCCGAACCTTGCAAGATTTATAAATGTTTATACACTAAACAAGGATTACCCTAAAGCCCTAAGTTATGCACAAAAACTCCTTGAACTTGATAAAAATAATTTATTCCCTAAATCAGCAAAAGAATACCGGCTCGGCGTCCTGTATTCTATGAACGGAGATTATATTAATTCTAACAAATACCTTATGCCATACATTAATACAAATTCCATGGCAAGATTTCAGGTGGCTCAAAACTACTATTACATGCAGGATTTAAAGACGGCAGAAGCTTATGCGTCAAAAATAAAACAAACGGACGGCGCTTTTTTCCCGGCCCAAGAACTTTTGTATAACATATACAGTATACTTAAAAATCCGCAAAAAGCTTACACGTCCGCAAGAAATCTTGTACGGCTTGACCCGGGAAATCCGCAAAATTACATGAGAGTTGCATATTCAACTTCTAACGATGCGGAGAAGCTCAGGTATTATTACAGGGCAAAGCAAATTTATTACTCACAGGAACTCACCGGCATGATTGCAAGCGTAAATAAACTGATTGCTCCCCTTGAACAAAAAAAGATTGATAATGCCTATAAAAAAATAACCTCGTACTGCAAAAAACCTGACTGGTTTAAAATCAAAGCAAAAAATGAAAAACTGCTGCAGAATGACTATGATTACTGGGATAAGCGTCAAAATGAGTTTTTTGAAACAGCTAACGATTGTATTTCAAGATACACAGGCTCAAACCTTGCCGCCTGTTTTAAAGATTTAAACGAATCTCAGGAAAGGCTTGATACTGCACTTGTAGCAGAAAATGCAAGAAGAATTGAAGCAGCGCAGCGAGAAGCTCAAATTCGCGAAATGATTCGCCAGAATATGCTGCTTGAAGAACAAAATCAGCTTCAGTGGTCTCGATACAATTACTTATACTATCCGCGCTATTACCGTCATCCATACTGGTGGTAGGGGGTAAATGTATTTGGTTGGCAGGTGTGACTACAAGTCTGGCGTCCTTAGGCGGGGTAAATGTAATCCGGCTGGCGGATATGACTACAAGTCTGACATCATAGAGGCGAAGAAAAAGTGTTCCAAAATAAAAAGACCCGCCTGCTGACGGATCTTTTTATTTTATACTTTGCGCTTACGAGCGGCTTCTGATTTACGTTTTCTTTTAACGCTTGGCTTTTCATATCTTTCACGCTTTTTAACTTCGGATAAAATACCAGCCTTCTGGATTTTTTTCTTAAATCTTCTTAAAGCGCTTTCGATACTTTCGTTTTCGCCAACTTTAACTTCTGCCATTTATATTTTCACCACCTTTATAGCAACTATGTGTAACAGGATTTATGATATAACAAGCAAAACAGATTTTCAAGGGGGTAAATGGATTGGACTAGTGATTAGTGAATAGTGAGTAGTGAATAGAATTGTAGGTCAGGTTTTACCTGATCATAACTGGTTCAACGTCATTGCGGGGG
>CALUVJ010000008.1 GCA_944324195.1 Candidatus Gastranaerophilales bacterium | reverse complement strand
CCCCTTGTGGGAGGGTCGAAATCTTTGATTTCGGGGAGGGGTTCTCTATTGATATTTGATTAGTATTTTTAACTCTTTTATAATTATTATGGACAATAGTGGAAACAAGTTCAGCATGACAAAATAGTTTATCCCGGACAATTGTGCCGGCCGGGGAGGGGACTGAAATAACACAACATTAGATTAACAAGTACGGCCGGAAGCTTACACCAACTACTCTAAAATATTTTCTAAATCTTGTTTTACAGAAGTAAGACTGTTAATATTAAATGTTTCTTTCAGCGTAAGCATCATATTTGGATTTAACATGACTGGAGTACATTTGCCGACATAAATTCTGAGTTTCTCATTTTGTTCAAGATAAATCATTTGGGATATGGTATGTCTGTCACATTTTGGGAAAAATACCGTAATGGGGAGTGTTGTTTCGCGCGTAAGCCCTTCTGCAATCCGTGTTATTGCAAATATATCAAAACAAGCATTAAGACAGATTACGTTCTTTTTTTGTATGCAGTATGAGAGTGATATTGCAAGAACATTTTCCGGAATTTGGGACAAAAGTTTTTCAAAGTATGCTTTTTGCTCCAGTGTGTATCCGCCAAGTCCTATAAGAAAGATTTGAGAATAATTTTCTGCACAATTTTTAACCTTATTCATTAAATCATTATAATCATAACCTGCTTCGACACTTTCGCATTGGCGGCCGGTTTTAAAACCTTTAGCATTTTCTGCGGATTTTATTACTCCTGAAAAATCTTTATTTTCAATTCTGATAACACCCTTTGAAGTAGCAAAATCTGTTGTAAACAGCAGGCCTCTGTAAAGATGTTTTACATTGTATAATGAGTGTCTCGTTAATATAATCGGTCCCGGAAAGGTTGCAAAGTCTAAAAGGCAGTTTTCAATTCCTTGTCCGAATTGTCCTCTTAAGTTCTGATATTTACTAAATTCAGGAAATGTATTTGCGAGAATCATTTCATCATGTGTATAAACATCTATGTTTTTTCCTTTTAAGGCTTCAAGAACATCTTCAAGCTCTTTTATATTAGAACCGACGACAAGCACTGCTTTTCCGGGAGTCGTGGAATATGAAACCTCGCGCGGCTTCTGTACACCGTATCGTTCTTCTTTAGCTGTTTGAAGTGATGTCATTAGCATGTTGTCAATTTTTGAAGCTTCCTGTATAAGAGCTTTGAGTTCTTCATCATCTGTAAGCGTGAGTGAGTTTAGAAGTTTTAAAATACAAACATATCCGTTCTTATCTTCAATGCCGAAGCTTTCTAAATCAAGTATGTTAATACAAATACTTTTTGCCAAAACAAATAATATTTTATACAAATCTCTGGTTTTGGTCGGTAAAGACTTGGTTTTCTTTAAAAATTCTTTTTCTCCAAACTGTATAGACTTTATAATATCTGAGCTTTGTTTAAATTTTAAAATGGATTTAAGACATTCCGGCACTATATCATTGTCTTTGCAGGCTGACTCATATTTTTTTATTAAATCAGGCAGAATTTTATTAAAACCGGCAGTTATTACCTTGAAATCGCTTTCTGAAAATTCAAAATTAGAAACAAGAATTGATATAGTATTCAGAATTAAATTTCTGACTTCATTATCTTGTATGTTATTTTCATAAAGCTTGAGCGCATAATATGCGGCGAGTTTGAGATACAGAATTAAGACTTCCTGCAAAGAAGAGGTCCTTGGGTTAACAGAGCATACGCCTTGCGAAACGCAGCTGTCATATTGATAATCTTCATTAAAATTGTAAATCATAGTGACTATATGATAAGTTTTTCCGAATCAATTTTAATTCCCCTGTTTACCGATTTAACCTGATAATGTAAAAAAAACTAACAAAACTCTTGACAAAAGTATATATTTGTTGTATTGTGCATGGGTGTGTTAAAAAGAGGGTAAGACTATGAGAATTACTGCTATCCGAAATTATGAGCCAGGTCGTGCTGTCTCAAAAATGAATCACAAAAGAAATGCGCAAACAAATGTTATGCATTCTCACGACACAGGAACAAAAGCCGATACGGTTTCTTTTAAAGCACATGAAACTGTAAAAGGTTTTGGTATCGGAGCGCTTGTCGGTCTTGGCGCACTTACTATTTTAAGCGGCGGAGCTGCAGCACCGTTAATTTGCGGTGTTTATGCTGCTGCAAGCGGTGTTGCCGGAGGCATGCTCGGTAAAGCAATAGAAGATACTAATAAAAAAGATAGTGAAGATAAAAAAAATTAGTATTTTTTAATGCAAAAGAGGTAAAGGAAGAATTGAATCAGAGTTCAATTCTTTTTTTGTGCTATAATTTAGTAATTAATCAGGAGAAAAAACATGTTCAGCACGGATATAATTTATGAAGTTGTGACTTTTGCTATCGGTGATACGAAAGCCGGAAGCAAAATGGGGAAGTTACAGTTAAAAGATTCCGAAACGGGAGAATTGTTAAATTGTATTTTGTGGGAAGAAACTTTAAACAGAACTGATTCAAAATTATTCAGGTGCGGAAATTTACTAAGAATCGTTTCGGGTTCTTTTAATGAAAAATATAATAATTGCCTGGTTTCTGCATTGGAATTGATTAAAGAAGCTAAAACGGGTTTGGATGAAAATGAGCGTAATGCCGAATACGACGCTCTTTTACAATATATTGAAAAAATAAAAGACGAAAAACTTAAAAACTTTGTTAAAAATATTTATTTGCAAAACAGAGAAAAAATTCTTATCATGCCTGCTGCCAAACTTATGCACCATAACTATATTGGCGGTTTAATGGTCCATACTCTGGAATGTTTGAAGTATGCGGATGCCAATATGGATATATTTTTTCAGCGCGTAAATCGTGATGAAGTTTATGCCGCCTGCCTTTTGCATGATATAGGTAAAATATTTGAATATACTGTTGATGTTGAATCCGGGTTGATAGATTATGATGAAAATTTCCGTAAGGAATGGATTTCACACTCACAATACGGGTTTTCCATATGTATGACCTCCGGCTTTAAACGTGTAGCAAAGATGATTGCTGCGCATCACGGAAGAGCTGATTGGGGAGCAATTATTGATTTGAATGAAAAAGATTTGGAACCGTATGTTTATTTAATTCATCACATTGATGACTTGTCCGCAAAATTCGGAAAAACTAATGTTGCAATGCTTGGATAATTGTTAATTTCTCAGGCTCAATAAATTTGTCTTCAACGTTCAACCTGCCCGGCGGAATATCTTTGTTTGTTCCGTGATAATCACTTCCGCCGCTTATAAGGAGCTTGTGTTTTTGGGCGCATTTTACCAGAAAATCTATCTCTTCCGCATTATATCTTGAATAATAACATTCCAGCCCCTTAATTCCGAATTTTACCATTTTTTCAAGCTTTGGCAGAAAATCTTCCCGCTTAAGATGTTTTTCTCCCTCTCCACCCAGCGGGTGCGCCCAGACAGGAATGCCGCCTGATTTAATAATCGTTTCGATTGATTTTTTGCCGTCAAATCTTGTGTTACCGGTTTTGCAGGAGTCAAGATATTTTTGCATCGCTTCAATATTATTGTTTGCAAGGCCCCTATTTACCAGCACATTTGCAAGATGAGTTTTTACAACACTTTTTCTTGAATAAAGCCAGTCCAATTCCTCCCGAGAGAGTTCAATATTATGAATTTCTTTTAAATATTTAATTCTGGTTTCGAGTTTCCGGCGTCTCAAAACTTTTCCTTCTTCAATTAAAGCATTCAATTCTTTATTATAAATGTCAATGTTGTATCCCAGAATATGACATTTTATATCTTCGCAAATTGAAGTGAGTTCTACTCCGCAAATAAAATTTGTCTTGCCGGAAAGTTCTTTGCAGCCTTCAACAGTGTCATGATCTGTAAGCGCAAAGATATCTATTCCCGCATTTTTCATAATTTCTGCGAGTTTATAAACTGTGTCGCTTCCGTCCGAGTAATTTGAATGTATATGTAAATCCGCTCTGAGAATCTTATCCGTCATTGGTCTAAACCTTCAATGATTCGCTCAAATTTCATACTGCGTGAAGCTTTTAAAAATAGTTTTGAACCTTTTGGGATATTTTTTTTAATAAAATTAACCGCTTCTTCAATTGTTTCAAAATGTTCTGATGTGCAATTTTTAATATTTTCGGTAATATTTTCCGAAAGCTTACCAATGGAAATCACTGTAGTATTTTGTTGAATATCCTTGCGGCTATCAATATATATACCCAGCTCTTTGTGGTAATTAATTTCATTTTCACCAAGCTCGCCCATATCTCCTAAAATCAAAACAGGTCTGTCATATAATTCCAGTACCGTATCAATAAAGGCTTTCATCGATTCGGGATTTGCATTGTAACTGTCATTAATAATTGTATAACCGCCGGTTTTTATTTCTTCCCACCGTTTTTCTATCGGGGTGTATTTTTTTAACCCCGTCCGGATTTCTTCTGTTTTCATACCGAGTTTTAAACCGGTATTTATTGCAGCAAGTGCATTTTCTATATTATAATTTCCCCCGATTGAAAGTTCATAAATATTATTTTGATACTCAAATTTCGAATAGTGTGCACTCATGTCTAAAATCTTTACATCGTTTAACGAATAAAAAATTTTTTCACCATTAAAATTTACAGTTTTTTTGATTAATTCGTCATCATGCGCAATAAAAATTTTCCCTCTCTGATACTTAACAATTTCACATTTTGCTTTAGCAATATTTTCTTTAGAGCCCAAACGCCCGATATGAGCGGTTCCGACATTTGAAATAATTGTGATGTCAGGTTCTGCGTATTTTGAGAGAACTTCAATTTCTCCGAGCCCTCTCATTCCCATCTCCAGTACAAGAACCTGAGTATCATCAGGCGCTTCAAATATAGTTTGGCATAATCCAATTTCATTATTGTGATTAAGCGGTGTTTTAAAAGTTTTAAATTTTTCCGATAAAACCGATGCAATTAATTCTTTGGTTGTTGTTTTCCCGGAGCTGCCGGTTACAGCAGCAACAGTAAAATTTAACTTGTTTCTTCTGTAATTTGCAAGTTCGAGGTAAGCTTTAAGCGTGTTATTAACCTGAAGCAGCACTTGTTTTTCACCTGCAAGAGTGTTTTTTGTACAAAAAGCTCCGGCTGCTCCTTTATCCAGTGCCTGCTGAATAAATTTTTCGCCGTCAAAACTTGCACCCTTAAGCGGCAGATAAAAATCTCCTTTTTGAATAGTTCTTGTGTCGGTTGAAATTTTGACATCAAAATCTTCTTCCGGCTCTCTTAAAACTTTTGCATTTGCTGCTATTATTAATTCGCTTATTTTCATATGATATTATTATATGTCGAATGTTTTTGGGTTACAATAAATTTATGAATATTTTGGAAGAATTTGATACAATAGCAGCTCCCGCTACTCCTATGGGTATGGGCGGTGTCGGAATAATAAGAATTTCAGGCGCTAAAGCGTTTGAAATTATTGAAAAAATTTTTACTTCTCCCGGATTTGAGAAGGGAAAGTTCAAACACGGATGGATTGTAGATAATTTAGATTCATCGCATCCGGCAATAGATGAAGTTGTTGTGCTTCCGTTTTTTGCGCCGAACAGCTACACCGGAGAAGATGTTGTTGAAATTCAATGTCACGGCGGAATTCAGGTTGTCAAAAATATTTTAAATCTTGTGCTGAAAAACGGAGCGAGACTTGCAGAGAAGGGTGAGTTTACTAAACGTGCTTTTTTGAATAAACGAATGGATTTATCTCAGGCCGAGTCGGTTGCTGATATAATTCATTCTAAAACTTCCGATTTTGCAAAGGTTTCTATGAAAAATCTTTCAGGGGTTTTGAAAGAGAAAATTAATGAGATTCGAAATGATATTTTTGAAGTTTTATCCAAAATTACTGCAGGAATTGATTTTCCGGAAGATGTTCAAGAACCAGAGTATTCGTATTTGATAGAAAATTTTGAAAAAATTATCTCAAAAATTCAAAATGTACTGGAAGGTGCAAATACTTCTAATATATTCAGACAGGGGGCATCTGTTGCAATAATCGGCAAGCCGAATGTCGGCAAATCATCTTTATTTAATGCGCTGCTCAATCTCGACAGGGCAATTGTAACGGATATTGCCGGAACAACAAGAGATATACTCAGAGAGACTTTGGACTTGGGTATTCCCGTTACTCTGGTTGATACTGCCGGAATCAGAGAGGACGAAGAAGTTTCCCAAGTCGAACAAATCGGTATAGAATATTCAAAGCAATCGCTTGATGAGGCGGAGTTGGTCTTATTTATATATGACGCATCAATAGGTTTGGATAAAGCTGACAGAGAAGTTTTGAAGCTTTTAGAAAACAAAAAACATATTGTTCTCGCCAACAAAGCTGATTTAACGGATATTAGAGATGATAAAGCATTTTATGTCTCTGCACGCACCGGTGAGGGTGTAAAAGAATTAAAAGAGCTATTGAAACAAAAAGTTTGTGACATAAATCCGGAGAATCTTGATTTTGTAACAAATGTTCGTCAGCAAGAGTGCCTGAAAAAAGCTTGCGTCTCTTTGGAACAGGCTCTCTTGGCGGCTCAACTTCACGAATTGCAAGATTTAATTTCAATTGATGTTAAATCTGCAATTCTTGCTCTTGATGAACTTACCGGAGAATTGATTACGGATGATATTTTAAATAATATTTTCGAAAATTTTTGTATAGGAAAATAAGTTTATTTTAAGTGTTTTCTTTCTCCGTTCCTTTTCCCCGATATCCTGCACCGGCACGGTAGCCGGATATAGAGTAAAGAGCGGGAAGTGCCGGCTCAATCCATTTGAGTCCGGACATTACCGCCACGGTTGCGATATCATCCGTATGTAGACATATGTCAAGAGCTTCCGGTTTTCGCTTAGCGGTATCCGTTTCCTTAAAACATTTATTTATAACTTTTGTCCCGATAAGATTCGCAATAGCACTTCCTCCTACAATCCCTGTAAGCGCTATTCCGCTTACCATTCCCAGTGCTCTTGCGGCCTTTGATTTGACATTTAATTTTTCTAAAATTCCAAGTGCAATACCTGCTCCTACATTACATAAAAATATATTTGCAAGATATTGATACGCTCCCTCCTTTATTTTGTTTGGAATTTTTCTTTTATAATCGCTATCTGTCAATTTATCTCCTAAAATTCCGCCCGCAATACCGCCCAGTACGGGAATTAATCCGAACACTGACAGGCGCCCTATTTCTGAAAATATTTCTTTAGAAGTTATATTTTCAGGCTCAGGTATAAGATTATTAAACAAAGTTCTGCCGTCTTTTGTGTGTAGATTTTCTGAAAGGTTTTTAATTTCATTGACATTCAGAACTTCAGACTTAATCTTATGCAGCAGTTTTTCCGTCTTGGAATTTACTTTATTTTTTGCAAGAAAGTCATTTACCAGTGCGGAATTTTGCACATCCAGTTTTTTGATTGCAACTATATCGGGAGCAGTACGGAATATTTTTGAAGTAATCTTCGGCGCGTAAAGAGAAGATGCTACTGCTCCAAACATAGTCAGACCATTGCGGATAAAAACTTTCTTTCTTTTTTCTTGCGGAGCGCTAACGGTATCGTTTATAACCATTGCACCTGCTCCTGCAGCAAGAAGCGGCGGCAGTGTTCTGGAGAAATTCCCGACCAGTCTCGGCTGGTCCAGAAATTTTGCAAAAGCTTTTATTGTACTCATTGTTCGGTAATCCTAACAAATAACTCAAAAAATATTGTAAGCGATACCTAACATTTTGTCAAGAACTCCGGTGATTTATTTTTCTATTAACGCTTATTTGTCTTGAAACAAATCGTAGAAGTTATAGAACTGGTGGGGATATTTGAGGGTATATTTTTCCAGAAATCTTACGTACGAAATTTGTAAGTCGTGTAAAATTTCGCTTTTTTTTGTTCTTTCTGAGACAAATTGTTCAGTGTAGACCTTAAATTTATTTCCTTCTTTTGCACAAACAATAAAATATATGGGAACGTTCATCATAAGTGCAAATCTAAGAGTTCCCAGCGGAAAAGCAACTTTGTGATTAAGAAAATCCGCTTCGTAGACTTTATTTGTGTTTTCCGAAGAGACCCTGTCACCGGCCATAAATACAATTTCTCCGTCTTTTAATCGGTCGGAAATCATAATGGAAGTTTCCGCACTAACTTTCTCAACGGGAAAAGCATCTATATTGAGTTTCAATTTAAGCGAATTCAAAAAATGATTAAATCTTTCGCATGCCGAACCTTGCAGAAATACATTAACTCTTTTGGGGTGGTCGAGATTTTTAATCTGAAATAATGTTCTTAAAATTTCTACATTTCCAACGTGCGTTGTTATGAAAAAAGCGCCGTGGTAAATTTCCGGGTTTGAGAGTTCAAATTTTTCCGGCTTAAGTTTGCCGAGAAAAGATATAAATTTGTCTACAAGAGAGTTTCCGTAATTTAAAAACTGTATAAAAGAGTGGAGTATGACAAATTTTTTATTGAGAATTTTGAAAAATTTTTCAGAAGCTTTTCGTCTTTCTCTGGCAGTTATAAAAACGCTTAGCACAACAAAAAATGCGATAATTCTGACAGGAATTTCGCCGAACCATAAATAAATATATTTTGTCAGTATAAGCCGTTTTGCTCCGGCACCTTGTTCGGACATTTGGAACCAATTTTTAGGCATTTTTATGTGCTCCAAAAGTGTAAGGCTTTTTTGTAAGTGTCAATTTCAGTTCTTGTTTACTCTCAGGCCGGTTCATAACATGATTTTATCATAAAAAAATTCACGATTGGTAAATATGATACTTGCGAATTTATAAATTCATTACGGCATCTACTACATCGTCAGAGGTTATTTCCAGGCATTCCAATGTCTTGCAGGTCGTATGGCGTTTTTCCCACAGGCACGGACGCAAAGAGCAGGTGCAGTTTTTTGCTTTTACCGGAATAACTCTGTTGTTATCTGGTATAAGTTTTTTATCATCGGTCGGACCAAAAATTACATATGTTTTGACTTTAAGTGCGGAAGCTATATGCAAAGGTGCAGAATCGGAGCATATAAATTTTTCCGCTCCGGAAATTAATTCCGCAAGTTCTTTTAAATTGCGTGTTTTTTCGTACATGTTTTTATATTTTTCGCAAGGAACAATACGTTCAATTGTTTCTATTACTTTTTTATCGTCCGGGCCTCCTGCGATTATGACCTTTTTCCCTCTATCGGCTAATTTTTCCGTAATTTCAGCCCAAACTTCCGCAGGTATGGTTTTTATCATTCCCTTTTGAATACTCATCTGACTTACGCCGGGATGAATAAGAATTGTATTCGGTTCACATTTTTGACGTTCAATTTCCAGCTCCGGCAACTCCGTATTAAAATCGGTTATTCCTCTGACCAAATCGTGATACATTTTAGCGGCGTATTGTTTTTTATTTAGAGTTACAGCTTTTGTGAGCAGCAGCTCGCTTAATTTTCCGGTATTATATCCTATTCTTGTTTTAATAGATGTTAAAAACAAGAATATTGATATAAATTTATTTGAGCCGGAAGAGATGACAATATCAAATTTTTTTTGCCGGATAGTGTGTAATAACTTAAAAAGTTCAATATATTTAAACTTGCCTTTTACATTTGCAAACAGCATTTCATCAATAATACTTGTAAGTGTGCCGACTCCTTTGCTGCGCTCTTCAAGAGCAAGCGTTATATGCGCTTGGGGAAATTGTTTTTTAACAGAGATTATTGCCGGAAGAAATAAAATTTCATCTCCGATACCGCCAAAATTTATAAAAAGAATCTTTTTTTTCATATACTTTTTGTACTGTAAAAATATATGTTTTTCAAGGGATTTATACCACAGTTTACACAAAAAAACTGAAATTGTCACCCAGAGAATCTTGTTTCAGCATCTTGCCAACTTGGCGTAATACTTGATTTTTGGTAAGATTCCGAACCAAGTTCGGAATGACATTATAGCTATATTTCAAGCATATTTCGTGTAAAGTTGTATATAAGTCTTGTTTTTCAATAATTGATTTTAACCTATGCTTAAAATATAATTTTTTAATAAAGAGAGTATAAAGATGAAAATTGCAAATAATAACGAAAATCAAGAAGAAGAATACAAGGCGTTTTTAAAAAACATTCGTGCGGAAAAAGAAGATACTTCCAATTTTGCTAAACTTCTTTTTACAATAGTTCTTGCTATATTATGTGCAGTTATTGTTTGTGTGACAGTTGTAGAGAACAGTTATTTCCTCGATAAGTTTAATACGGAAACTGCTGATAACGCCAGCGGGTTTGCAAAATTATATAAAAAAGAGAAGAAAAATTTTGATGTTCCTTTTTCACCGAAGAGACAAAACATACTTCTTCTCGGTGTAGATTCAAACGGTGCAGGGGTTGATATTTGGGAGGGAACCAGATCTGATACAATAATTATTGTAAATATAGATCCAAAAGCCCGCTCAATTAATGCAATTTCGATTCCCCGTGACAGTAAAGTTTATCTTCCGGATAACAAAGGAATTCAGAAGATTAATTCTGCACATGCATTGGGCGGCGTTGATTTAGTGAAGAAAACTTTAAGAGAAACTTTCGGGATAAAAATTGATAAATATATTGTTGTGCATGATGAAGCGGTGGAAAAAATCGTTGATGCATTGGGCGGGATACCAATATATGTCGAAAAACCGATGAAATATCACGATTATGCAGGGAAACTGCATATTAATCTTGATAAAGGTAATACAGTTCTTAACGGAAAACAGGCAGTCGGGTATCTGCGATACAGGAAAGACGGCTTGGGGGATATTGGCCGGACTCAGAGACAGCAATGGTTTTTAAGAAGTTTATTTGAAAAACTTCACTCTCCGCAGATAATTACCAAAATTCCTGAAGTTTTGAATATTTGTAATACATATGTAAAAACTGACTTAAGTTTTTATGAACTTTCTCAATATGCAGCATTTGCAAGAAGTGTAGATGAAAATAAAATTGAACTTGCGACTTTACCCGGAGCGCCAAATCAGAGAGGATATATAAGTTATTGGATATTGGATCCTCAAAAAACACAGGAAGTTATTAACCGGATGATTTATCGTGAAAAACCGTCGCTTGACGGTACAAAATTTAAGGCCGGGATTATGTATTCGCCAAAGAAAGAAGCTGAAGCGGCTGCGATGAAAGAAAAACTTTCCGAGCTTGGTTTTGAAGTTAATATGTTGAAGATAACGCACCTTTCTCATACCAGATTTGTTGCGAATAAAAACGATGTTACGATAGATTTTTTAAACTGGCTTCAAAAGAAAATGCCGGAATTAAATAATATGCAGTTTATTTATGACCCTACGGAAACATATTCTGTCGGAAGCGATTTCACAATTGTTTTGGCTGAAGGGTAGAGACAGGCTTAAGAGAAAGGAAGGGCACAATGTTAGATTTAATAAAATCAAGAAAAAGTGTAAGAAAATATTCCGATAAACAGATTCCGGATGAGGATTTGAGAAAGATTCTGGAAGCCGGCAGACTCGCTCCTTCCTGGATGAATGTTCAGTCCTGGAAATTTATTTTAATTAAGTCTCAGGAGAACAAAGACTTGTTGTCAGAATTATCAATAGGACAGGCTCATGTTAAAAATGCAAATGCACTCATAGTTTGTGTTGCAGATGTCAGCGCCTGGGAGGAAGCAAAAATTACGCATATCAAAAATCCAGCTCTTAATCCTTCTTTGCAATGTGAAAACGGACTTCTTATAAGAACTCTTGAACAGGTGATTTATCCTGTTTCTTATATGATGCTTGAAGCGGAATCACTGGGTATAAAGTCCTGCATTATAGGTGCTCTGGGTAATGAAATTACCGGAATTGAGCAGGAAAAATATAAAGAAGTCAAAACAAAACTCGGACTTAATGAAAATCAGATATTATCGTCCATAATTACACTGGGCTATGAAGCTGAACCAAGTGAGACTAACAAGGTTCGCAAAGAATTTGACGATGTTATTTTCTTGGAAAAAATAGGAAATAAATTCTAATCATCCAAATCAGGTTCGCCGCTCATAATTTTAAGTATTTCCACTACTTTTGGCATTTGGCAGTCAAAAGAGTAGTGTGCTTTTTTAATTGAACACTCGCTGCAATTGCCGTTCAGTTTATAACACTCAATAGCTTGCTCGGTCCAATTTTTTGTAATTGAACATGAAATTCCTGATTCTTGTTTCGGTAAAACTTGATTTAACATATATACACTCTCCCACATGTACATCGTAAAACTTATAAATGATTTTGACATCATTTATTTGAATGATTTCTCTAACGATGTTAAATCAAAAGATTAATTGCCATGCCGGACACAATACTTATAATAAGTAATATCAGAATAATTTTTATCGTATCTTTAAAATCATTGTTTTTCAGTAAAACTAAAAGACCCAGCCCTGCATTTGCAAGCAGTCCGCTGATTACGGCACCAAAAGAAATAGTTCCTTTAATCAGCATCATTGTAATTCCTATAGATACCGCACAATTAGGTATAAGTCCGACAAATGCAGCTGCGGCCGGCTGCCAAAAACTGTTTCCGGAAATAAGATTTGTAATTGCAACATTGCTTAAGCAGTAATTTAATACGAGTGTTACAATCAGGATAAATCCCCAAATGTTTATTGTATGCAAAATAGGATGTATAATAAGCTCTCTTTTACTGCCGTGTTCCAAATCGTGCTTGCAGCATCCTTCTTCAATATGTTCAATATCGGCTTTTAGCTCGGCATTGTTAAGAGTTTTTTGCGGAATCGTAAAATCAATAAAATATCCCATCAGGATTCCGATAAACAGTTTAATTCCCACAATAGGGATAATAAAATGTGCTTTTTCAGGTGTAGCAAGCAATATTGGAATTGTTTCATCAGAAGTTGAAAGATATACCGCAATCAATGTTCCGCGTGTAATAATTCTTTTGGCATACAGACTGCTTGCAATTACGGAAAATCCGCATTGAGGAAAAACTGCAGCCAACGCTCCTATAATTACTCCGCTTTTTCCTGTCTTTTTCAAGGCGTTATTTATCCTGTCAGCGTAGTAAAATTCAAGAATTTCAATTATTACAAAAACAATAAATAAAAAAGGTATTAAATGAATACTGTCGCACATGCCGTCTATTGCCCAGTCCGCAATCGGCAGTTTTGATATCAGATTATCAATCGGAGTAAAAATTGCTTCATTTAACCCATTGATTTTTTCCAATATAGATATTAACATAATGTAATTAAACACCAAAATGATGAATTAGTCAATGTTAGAGCCGCCAAACAACAGGAGATTTTATATGAAAACAATATCAATTGATAAAGAAAAGTGTGTCCGCTGCGGATTGTGTATAAGTGATTGCTTGTCAGGTTGTATAGCTTTTGATAAGGAAAATTACCCGGAGATGGCAGACGAGTCCAGATGTATTTCATGCCAGCACTGCATGGCAATTTGTCCTACCGGAGCATTGTCTTTTAATGGTAAGAATCCTGAAAATTCAGAACCGGTTGATTATAATGAAATTTTGAGATTAATTAAGTCCCGCCGCAGCGTAAGGCAATATAAGGAAGAAGAGATTTCATCCGAGAATATGCAAAAATTGAAAGAAATGCTGCCTTATATTCCTACAGGTTGCAATGCGCATTCACTGCATTTTTCAATTGTAGAAACAAAATCAGCAATGAATGTTATCAGAAAAAGGGTTAACGAATTGCTTGTAAAAACTCTTTCATACAAAGTAATATCACCTTTATTGGACAAGTTTTCACGATATAAAAATGCACTTATTAACGGAGAAGATGTGATTTTCAGAGATGCGCCGCATATGATTGTTGTATCCTCCTCCGTCACCGCTCCGTGTGCAACTGTAGACCCGATAATTGCTCTCAGTTACTTTGAACTTTATGCCCAGCACCTCGGTGTAGGAACCTGCTGGTGCGGTTTTGCCGAAGCGTGTTTAAAATTCTTTCCGGAAATTTGTGACATGCTTGAAATACCGTCCGGCTATAAACCGGTATATGTAATGCTCTTTGGAATGCCAAAAGTTAAGTACCAAAGAACAATACAGCCGGAGCCATATAAAATTGCGGAAATCAAAGAAATTCATGAAAAAGATTCCTGCCTGTTTTGTAAAATGAAAAGATTGTTTACAAATTTTTTAAGATAAGACAGTATTTACGTTTTTGTTGACACAACTCCTTATTCTGTAGTAACCTTAATATATACAGGAGTAAATTCGGTAAGTTTGTACGAATTTTTATCCTGTACAACAGACAGGCGTCTTACGGGGAAAGGGTTTAATGTACATAAAACAACTTGAGGTCGACAACTTTAAGTCGTTTGCAAACAAGGTCGAAATACCTATGCTGCAAGGTTTTACTACGATTTCAGGGCCTAACGGTTCTGGGAAAAGTAATATAATTGACAGTATTCTGTTTGCACTCGGATTGTCTACAAACAGAAGTTTGCGTGCAGAAAAACTTTTTCACCTGATATCAACTTATAACAAAAGAAATGAAGCTTATGTAAAAGTTACTTTTGGGGATACCGGTGAAGGCGACTTCTCTGTTGCAAGACGTATCAGAAAATCCTCTCAGGGGTTTAACAGTATTTATTATATAGATGATAAGATTACAACTCATACAGATGTTCTTGCAAAATTAGAAAAATATAATATAACTCCTAATAGTTATAACGTTATGATGCAAGGCGATGTGATGAGTATTACTAATTGTACTCCGGGCGAGCGCCGTAAAATTATCGATGAAATAGCAGGTATTGCTGATTTTGACAGGCGTATAGAACAGGCTACAAACGAATTGGATACCGTTGAAAAACGTGTTGTTAATTCAACTTTAGTTTTGAATGAAGTTAATGGACAACTTGAAAAGTTGAATGCGGAAAAAGAAGTTGCTTTAAAATATCAAAAGCTAAAGGACGAGAAAAACGGACTTGAAAGTCAAATTAATACCGTAAAATTCTTTGATTTAAGAAAAAGTTTGGAGAAAACGCACGAAAATATTCTGGAATTTACCAAAAAGAAAAAAGAAGAAGAGGTAAAGTCAAAAGATTTAGAAGAGCGTTTAAAAATTATAAAAGAACAGTATGATGAAATTTCCAAGATTATTACCGAAAAAGGCGAAGGACACCAACTGGAATTAAAACAAAAAGCGGAAGAAATTAAAGGTTCCATTTCCAGAAAGAATTCGTCAATTGCTTATGCGGACAAACAAATTCAGGATAATCTCAAAACTATTGAAAACTCTAAAAACGGAATAGAAGTTCAAAAGGAAAAGATTAAAGATTCAGAACTTAAGATTTCTCTCAAACGGGACGAAATTAAGGGAATTGAAAAAAATATTGATGAACAGAAGGCGGTCTTAAGCAAAATATATGAAGAAATGTCCGGCTTGAATGAAACTGCCGAAAAACATATCGAAAAGCGTAATGCTTTAAGAAAAGAATTAGAAGAACTGCAGGATAAAGAAACAAAATTGATACAAAAGCAGGCTCCTATGGAAGCGGATTTATCTTCTAAGAAAAAAGCTCTGGAAGATGCCGGAGAAAAGCTTAAAGAATTGGAAATTTTTAAAGAAAATTATTCGGAAACAAAGGCTTCAAAAGAATTATTAATAGAGCAATTAGGTCGTGAACTTGAAGATTTTAAAATGATTCTTAAGAACACATTGGATGAATATGATAAAACAAAAAATGAAATCATGGACCTGGACTATGACCTTCAGGCTGCACGAAAAAAAATATATCATTTGGAAGCCGTAAAGCAGGTAAACGAAGAAGCCAATCTTGACAGAGCCGTAGATACTATTATTAAGGCTAATATACAAGGTGTTCATGCACCTCTTGTGAAATTAGGACGCGTTGATGAAGAATTTGCTACGGCAATGGAAATCGCGGTCGGCGGCAGAATGTCGCATATAGTAGTAGATGATGAACATACAGCTTCAACTTGTATAGAATTTCTTAAATCTGCAAATGCAGGAAGGGCTACATTTATTCCGCTTAACAAAATCGTACGATGTCCGAAAAGTTTAAATCTTCCTAAAGACAAAGGTGTCATTGACTATGCGATTAATTTGATAGATTTTGACGACAAATATCTGGATGCATTTTATTATGCGGTCGGAAATACTCTTGTAGTAGAGGACAGAGCAGCTGCTAACAAATTAATTGGCAAATACCGGATGGTTACTTTGTCAGGAGACTTGTTTGAAAAATCCGGCTCTATAACAGGAGGTTCTGTCAGAAAAGCAGGGCTTAAATTCTCTCAAAATTCAGACAGTGAGATCGATACTTACAGAGCACGACTGAAAGAAATGGAATCAAAATATACCGCTCTGGTTTCAAAACGCTCTTCTCTGGAAGCAAAAATGGAAGATGTTCGAAGCAGACATTCTTCTTCTATGACAGAATTTAACAAAGCAAAGTTAGAACTGACAAGTCTGGAGACAAATTTTGCAAACACTCAACAAAATATTGAAGAAAGGCAGAATTTTATAAAAGTAACCGGACCGGAAATTTCATCTTTGGAAAAAGCCTTGGATAAAATTGAAGAAGAACATATTGTGATTTCCGAAAAAATGACAGATATTCAAACCTCGATTTCGGAAGTTGAAAAACTTATGAATGATGCAGATTTAAAGGACTTAAAAGAGAAAACTGCCGGTGTTGAAGCTGAAATAAAACGTTATGAAAAAAATATGGCCGATACCAATCACGAAATAGAAGGTTTGAATCAAACAATTGACTTTATAAAAAATACAACAATTATTACTCTGAATGAAACAATCGACCGTTCTGAAAAATCAAATTGTGAGTTGGAATTAGATAAATCAAAGTTTAAAGAAGAAATTAAAGGCTTGAATGAACAATTGGAACTTTTGGAAGTCCAAATTAAAGAAATTACAGAGAAATTAGGCGAGCTTTTAAAACAAAGAGATGAAATTAACAATGATCTTGTAGATGTAGAGACCAAGAAAAATATAAAAGCTAATGATATAGAAAAAATAGCGGAGCAGATTGAATCATTTAAAGCTCGCAGAAGAGAGCTGGAACCGCAGCTGGAAGAAACAAAAAATATTCTGGAAGAATCCGGAGTAAATATAAATGACTTAACTCCGGTAGAAATGTCTATTGATGAGATTACATCAAGAATTCAGCGTTTGCAGCGCAGAATGGATGAGCTTGGTGCGGTTAATATGAAAGCTTTGGAGGATTTTGAAACAGTATCAGCGCGACAACAGCTTTTACAGAGCCAGATAGAAACTCTCAGCCATGAAAGAGAACAAATTTTAGAGCGGATGAAAGGGTATGAGGATTTAAAGAAAGAAACATTCCTTAAGACATATAATGTAATTAATGAAAATTTTAAGGACATTTTCCATAAACTTTCAGATGGCGAAGGGACATTGATTTTAGAAAATGAAGAGAAACCTTTTGAAGGCGGTCTTGATATAGAAGCTCAGCCAAGAGATAAGAAAAAGCAGCGTCTTGCCGGCATGTCAGGCGGCGAGAAAGCCCTTACCGCTTTGTCTTTTGTTTTTGCTATTCAAAAATACATGCCTGCACCTTTTTATGCTTTTGACGAAGTCGATGCAAGTCTTGACGGTATAAATGTGGAAAAACTTGCACATATTGTACAGTCACAAGCAGATACAACGCAATTTATAGTAGTAAGCCACAGAAAACCGATGATAGAGTCTGCTAACAGAACAATTGGTGTAACCCAAAAAGAAAAAGGAATTTCTAAAGTTACAGGCGTAAAACTTCGCGACTAGCGTGGGGGAGTGTTTGGGGTGGTGGATTTTTCCCCTTACCCCTGCAACTACAAATATTACCTATTCTTAGTCACTTATTCACTTAGTCACCTAATCACTTTAACTCATTCGCTGAGCTGTTTTTTTAGATTAGTTTTTACACCGCTCAAAGGGCCGTTATTCGGAGCTACTAAATTCTGATAGTAATGTTTTGCATACACAAACGGAAATTTCGGAAGCCAGGAAAATTTCATAATAACTCCGGCAGCATCCGCACCCTGCAAAAACATTAACTCATCAATAGTATCTTCATAAGCCGGAGAGATTGAAGAGAAAATCTTCAACAAATAATTTGTAGCCGTAACGCTATAATAACCGGTAGTAACACCCGGTTTTGTTACAAGTTCCGTAATTGTGAAATTAGAATCATCCTTCAAAGAATACAAGTTTGAAGGAAGAGTTAGTTCATCGCCTTGTATTCCCTCTATCTGATACGGTTGCCCATTATAAACTATTACCATTACATTTGGTTTTGGCATATAAATATCATCAAAACGATTTTCCAAAATAAGCTGCCCGTTTATATCAGTTACGCCATACTTATAATCTTTGCAAGTTAAGAACATGCCGCCAAAGAGTAAATCGATAGACGAATATACCGGCGGAAGTACTTCAAACCCTTTTTCATCAAACAATCCGCACCTGCTGCCGCGAGTAAGTTTTGCAAATTTGCCAAGCACTCTTTCTGCCCTGTTATACTTTGGCTCTACCATAACTTGTCCGCTGTCGTTCATTATCCCGAATTTTGAGCCGTCTTGAATAATCCAGCCGCTCTCGCCCAGACGAATAAGCTTTTTGTACTGTGCATCGACTATAACTTTACCTGCTTCATCTTTCAAGCCGAATTTCCCGTCCTCATTAAAAACCGTTGGTCTTGCGGACACAATATTTTGTATAATTAATAACAATAAAATTAATAAAGCACATTTCTTCATAATAAAAGATTAGCATAAAATTAATAATTTGTGTTAATTTATCAATATGGTTTTACTAAGTAAAAGTTTTTATCTGAAAGACACAATAGAAGTTGCGCAAAAACTTCTTGGCTGTGTGTTGTGCAGAGAGCTTGAGGGCAAAATCTATAAAAGTATTATTGTAGAGACTGAAGCTTATATTCAGGAAGATGCAGCCTGTCATGCGCACAGAGGAATCACACCGAGATGCAAAGTTATGTATGAAAAAGGCGGGCTTGCTTACGTTTATTTTATTTACGGAATGCATTACTGCGTAAATGTTGTGACGGAAAAACAGGGACGGGGCTGTGCCGTTCTAATCAGAGCCGTCGAGCCGTTAAATTATAATGCAAAAACAAACGGTCCCGCAAGATTATGCAAAGCTCTTGATATCACAAAAGAACTTAACGGCACAGATTTGACATCAAAAAAATCTCCTCTCTGGATAGAAAAGGGGCAAAAAACCGACTTTGAAATAGTTACCACACCAAGAATCGGCATAAAACAAAATACTGATTACCCGTGGAGATTTTATATCAAGGATAACAAATGGGTCTCTTAATACTTATACCATTTCTCTTAGTTTCTTTAACTGGTCTCTGATTTCCGCAGCTCTCTCAAAATCAAGAATTTTTGCAGCTTTATGCATATCTTTTTCGAGTTTGGTAATAAGTTTCGGCAAGTCTTTCTTTTCGATTCCTAAGTCAACCATTTCTTCGGCTACAATATCTTCCAGGTCTCTATAACTTGCAACAAGTGAAAGCAGGTTATTTTCAATAGGTTTCTTAATTGTCTGCGGAATAATACCGTACTTTTTGTTATAAGCAAGCTGAATTTCACGCCTTCTGTTTGTCTCATCTATTGCTCTCTGCATAGAATCAGTGATTTTATCCGCATACATAATAACTTCGCCGCATGCATTACGCGCAGCACGCCCGATTGTCTGGATTAAGCTTGTATCCGACCTCAAAAAACCCTCTTTATCCGCATCCATAATAGCAACAAGAGAAACTTCCGGAATATCGAGCCCTTCTCTTAAGAGGTTTACACCAATCAGAACATCAAATTCTCCAAGTCTTAAATCTCTCAAAATTTCAACACGCTCAATTGATTTAATTCCGCTGTGCAAATATCTTACGCGGATACCTTCCTGCAGGAAAAAGTCGCACAAATCCTCAGCCATTTTCTTCGTTAGAGTGGTTATAAGAACGCGTTCTTCTTTCTTAGCCCTCTTTTCTATTTCAACCTTCAAATCAGGTATCTGGGACTCAATCGGTCTTACGCTGATTTTCGGATCAACAAGCCCTGTCGGGCGGATAATTTGTTCTACCAACTGCTGGGAAGTTTTTCTCTCAAATTCACCCGGTGTTGCGGAAATGTATATTTTTTGCCCGACTTTTGCAAAAAATTCGTCACTCTTTAGCGGCCTGTTGTCCTTAGCACACGGAAGTCTGAATCCGAATTCTACAAGAGTATTTTTTCTTGAAGCATCGCCGTGATACATACCGTTAAGCTGCGGAATTGTAACGTGAGATTCGTCAATTACTGTCAGAAAATCACCGCGGAAATAATCCAGAAGAGTTGCAGGAGCGGAGCCCACAGGGCGGCGTTCAATTATTCTGGAATAATTCTCAATTCCCGAACAATATCCCATTTCTTTTATCATCTCAATATCGTATTTTACTCTCTGCTGGAGTCTTTGTGATTCTAGAATTTTATTCTGGCTTTCAAGCTCTGCAACCCTGTTTTTCAATTCCGTTCTTATCATGGAAATTGTTTCATCTTCATTTTCATCATAGGCAATATAATGAACCGCAGGATAAATAATTACACTCTCCGGCGCTTCTATAATTTCACCGGTTAAATTATCAATCCTTACAATTTTTTCAATTTCATCACCGAAGAAATAAATCCTTGTAATAATTTTTTCATACGCAGGCATGATCTCTAAAATATCACCCCTTGCGCGGAAAGTTGAACGTTCAAGAACAAGGTCATTTCTCGTATATTGAGTCATAACAAGGTGTTTAATTAAATCCGCTCTGTCTAAAGTATCCCCGACGCTTACTTTTATTGTACCCTTGAAATAACTTTCCGGCAGCCCCAAACCGTAAATACAGCTTACTGAAGCTACAATTATTACATCATTTCTTTCATACAAACTTCTTGTTGTATTGTGCCTTAAACGGTCAATTTCTTCATTAATGCTTGCGGATTTTTCTATATAAGTATCCGTTCTCGGAATATAAGCCTCCGGCTGATAATAATCGTAATAACTTATAAAATATTCAACCGCATTATTTGGAAAAAGCTCTTTGAACTCATTATAAAGCTGCGCGGCAAGAGTTTTGTTATGAGCAATAATAAGCGTAGGCTTCTGTATCTGCTCTATGACATTTGCAATGGTAAAAGTTTTGCCGGAACCTGTAATACCCAGAAGCGTCTGCGTATCATCTCCCGCCTTTAAACCTTCCACAAGTTCCTGTATTGCTTTCGGCTGATCCCCTGCCGGTTTATATTTCGACACAAGTTCAAATTTTCTTTCCATACCATGATTATACACTCTAAGTGCAGAGGGTCAATTATTTGCGGTTGTATATGAAATATATACTGCTTAAATAATCCGAATGGACTAGTACTTTAGTAGATTAAGAAAGCATGAATATAATGCTAAAATATATATGTAAGTCGGAGACAGCTTGTGCGATTGTCGGATTTCGACGAAAAATTGATTAGGCATTATGTGTGTGTGTTCGACTTACTTCTTAAAAAAAAATTTCCAAAATCTTTTCTTCATAATAATTAGCCTTGCTCCTTTTGTCTCTCTTCCGAAAGGAGCTTTCTGTTTGTATGTTCGGTATCAAGATAAAAATTTTTCTTGAAAAATGAACAATACAATTTACCTAAGCTCTACATTAGAAAAAAGTTTAATGAAACGTCGAGTGAATGAGTTTAATATAATAAAGAATCCTCATCGCTCAAACTTTCCTCTCTTTTTTCTAAGAGAGGTTTCTTTATGCTATAACTATGTTATGAATTATTCGAGCTTATTTGATCTTGCGAGAAATTTCTACACCTCGCTTTCATACAACGATAAATACGGAAGAGCAAAAATTCCTTTCAGATATTTTTTAGAACTTACATACAGGTGTAATCTCGCCTGTCCTTATTGTTATGTCGGGTGCGAAAGAAATAAAAATGAACTCACAACAGAGGAGTGGAAAAAAGTTATTGCCCAGCTTCCTTTTTATTCAATAGCGACGCTTGTCGGGGGTGAGCCTTTAATCAGAAAAGATTTTATTGATATTCTTGCTTATACTTCAAAAAGAATCTGGAATAAAGTTCATGTTGTATCTAACGGAATACTGATTAGCGATGAAATTATAAAAGCTTTTATAAAATATAAATTATTACTTTTATCAGTTTCTCTTGACGGATACGGTGAAAATCACGACCAAAACCGCGGAAAAGAAGGGATTTTTGATAAGATTATTTCTAATCTTGAAAATTTGAAATCTCAAAAGCCAAAACAAATGGTTGATATCAAAACCATTGTACTTGAAAATAATCTGGATGATTTAGTAAAACTTTACAAACTTTGCGAAAAAATGAATTTTGAGTTTTTATCAATTTCGTTTTTAAGAAACAACAACTGGAAACAAAATTCCGTCCTGCAGGAAAGTTTTATTCCGGAATTTAACCAAAACTATCCGATAAAATGTTATTTCGATATGGAACATTTTAAAGAAATTTATAAAGAAATAGAAAGTTTAAAAGGTAAAACAAAGCTCCGTTTTTCACCAAAATTTGAATACTCAGCGAATCCTTTACAATCAATCGAAAGATTTTTCAGCATGCCGGACGATACCCCGACAAGCAGCATATACAAACCTTGCACTTACCCTTATAACAATATGATGATAAATCCCGAAGGGTTTGTTTATCCTTGTCTTTCAGTGAAAATAGGCAATGTTAAAGAAAAATCCTTGAAAGAACTTTTCAATACCCCTCACTATTGCTGTTTCAGAAAGAATTTAAAAGCAAGCGGCGGCACCTTTGGAGCATGCCAGATGTGCTGTGAATTGGAAACAAAAATGTAACAACTTAACTTTTCTTCATATTTTGTCTAAAAAAAATAAATTACAGGCAATTTTTGACAAATTAATTACTTTATATATTTAGTTAGGTTTATTTTTGTAAAAGGTTTATTGTTGTGTCACAAATTAATCCAAATATAAATAATCAATATAACGTTATTCCGGAAAATACTCGTCTGCAGCAGCAGAAGCCGCAGCCTGTCCGTTTGCCTAACTATTATTATGTTCCGGATACATATAGACCGAGTGCTAAAGAGATAATTAAAGAGAATCCGATGTATGACATGTTCTTAAAACCTTTTATAGAACATCCTATTGCTCTTTTAGCAACATGGCTCGGTCTTGGTATCGGTATTGATGCGTATTCCAGAGCCTGCGGCGGAGAATATGATAAGAGCCTTGTTAAAAAAGCTGCTGATTTAGGAGACAACATTCAAAATTCTAAAATAGTTCAATGTAAGCCCGTAAAAACAGTACTTAACGGGTTTGGCACCATTGGTAAAGCAGGCGGTAAAGCCGTTCAAAACAGTGCTATTTTAAGAGCAATGAAGGAAACGCCTACAATGCCTGAATGGTCACTTGTAAAAACACAAATGTTTAACCAGAAGCAGGAAGTTGTTCAGGAGTTTATCAAAATTACAGATACACTGAAACTCGGAAGTGCTGACATTCCTAAGTTGAAAGATTTAGGCGTAAATGATTATGAAAAAACAATGCTTAAAAAAGCTTTCAAGGTTCAAAAAATTTCACAAATTCCGGAAGAACAAGCCGTTAACCATCTGTTATTAAATCGTCTGGGAAAATCTCCGGAAGAGATTCAAAAATTTCAAAACCTTGGTGCTGTTTCAACTAAAGCAGTAAAAGAAGAAATCCTTAAATCAATGGGATTAACACAGGACAAACTTAAACTTATCAAAGACGATGTTTACGGCAAGTACATAGATGAAGTAAAAGCTGCAACAGAAAAAGTTAAAGGCAAAGTTAGAATAGGTGCAGGACACTATCCTTGGCTTGGTGCTTTCACAAAACCTTTTGAAAGAACAATCGGATGTGATGAGGTTTATAACAAACTCCACAGCATGATGGACGGCCCTAAAACCGCTACAGGCAGGTTTACTTCAAAACTTATGCAGATGATACACCGCGGATTTACATTCGGCGGCGGCAAACTTGGTGCTTTAATATTTATAGCTCCTCTTCTTGTAGAGTTGGGTGTAAATGTTAAAAAAGCTGACAAAGACCAGAAAATTGGCACCGCAGCAAATGGTTTTGTCGACAATATCTCCTGGGTTTTCACTTTCCCGCTTGCTCTTAGAATGCTGCACTCCATAGGCGGCATCAGAAATGCCGGTATGGGTAAAGACAAGGTCGAAGAAGTAAGAAAACTCGTTGAGGATTTTAACAAACGTGTTGAAACAACTATTGTAAAAGACGGAATAAAAGTTCCGAATCCTGACACATTCAAGACAAAACTCGCTTATGATCTTGAAAGAGCAAAGGTCGAAAAGAGAATAAAAGAATTAAGAAAAGTTGACGGGCAGAATATTCTTACTAAAGGGATAAGAAAATTAGCAGGGATTCTGACACCTGATTTATGCAGACTAAACAGTTACAGAAACTCTAACTTTGCAGCAAATACCGCAAGAAAACTCCCTGCATTCTTTAGAAACTGCGCAGGTATCCCTATCAGGGTAGCTGCCTGGGCTGCGCTTTCAATGGGAGTTTTAGGAGCTGCGCTTACAAAATGCACAACATCGATTTTCGGAAAATCTTACGATGCAATGAAACAAGATGAAAGAAAAAACGAATTAAAAACACAAAAACAATTCTTAAAAGATGATTTAAATGAAAGATTGTATGAAGCACAAAGAATAAAACAAAACGGGGTGCAAAATATACCCGGTCCTACAAATGGGCAAATGCTTGCCTCTCGCGGAAAAACATCTGCAGGCAGTCAAAATGCTGCAATGAATCAAACACATTTTTCACAAAATGAAAAAGTTGACAATTATACATACATTCCGTCTCAGGACTGTACAATTCCGCATACAATTCAAAATAGCAAAATAGATAACTACACTTATATCCCGTCACAAGAATGTACAATTAAGCCGGATAATGAAAAACAAAAAAGATATATTCCGTCTCAAACCGCAGCAAACATTCAAAAGACGTTTGACAACTCCGGACTACAATCTGTTTTAGACAGAGCTCAAAAAGCTGAAGATAAAGCACTAAGAGTTCTTGCAGGAAATTTTGAAGGTATGTAAAATAATTTTACATTTTATTCAAAATGTTAGAAACTACATTTTTCCTATATTTAAAGGATTTCTTGAATTTAAAAATATAGTTTAATATATACAGAATAGTATACAATTCGGAGATGATTATGGATATATTTGCAGTCATTGGACTGTTTTTCGGAATAACAATGATTTTAATAGGCCAAGCCATGGAAGGCGGAAATATCGGCCAGCTTTTACAAATAACCGCGGCATTTATTGTACTTGGCGGTACAACCGGTGCAGTACTTTTAAGTTTTCCGCCCAAAACACTGTTATCTGCTGTTAAAATGTTGAAAAACGTATTTATGCCGCCAAAATCCGACTTTAATGCATTAATAACCGAAATAGGCGGTTTTGCTACTAAGGCAAGAAAAGAAGGAATAATTTCACTTGAAAAAGAAGCTTACAACGCCTCTGATTCGCTATTAACTCTTGGGCTCGGAGCAGTTGCGGACGGAACAGATCCGACTCTCGTAAGAGAAATGATGGAAAACCAAATTGAACAATTTGAAAACCATGTTAACAATGCTGCAAAAGTTTTTGAATCCTTCGGCGGCTACTCTCCTACACTCGGTATTATCGGAGCTGTAATGGGATTAATTCAGGTTATGCAGAACCTGTCCGACCCTTCTAAACTCGGTGCCGGTATTGCAGTCGCATTTGTTGCAACAATCTATGGTCTTTTTGCGGCCAATTTGGTTATGATACCTATAAGTACACGTATTAAATTTATTTTTCAGGACGTTATGTTATACAAAAACATGATATTGGAAGGCGTTTTGTCAATACAAGCAGGCGAAAGTCCCGTTTTGATTGAAAGAAAATTGCGTTCTTTCATACTTGAAGATAACAAGGAAGCAAATATTAATGGCTAGAAAACCGAAGCATCCAGAACACGAAAATTTGGAAAGATGGCTTGTATCATACGCCGATTTCATTACACTTTTGTTTGCAACATTCGTTGTATTATACGCTCTTGCGCAGGTTGATGCAACAGACTTTGCAAAGCTTGAAGAATCTTTAAAAAATGCATTTAGTCAGAGCGGAGCTCTATTTGACGGGCAGCAGGCCATTATGGACGGAAGCGACTCACTATTTGACCAGCAGCAGGCAAATTCTTTTATTCCAAGTCTTATGTTAGAATACATAAGTCCTAAGTATGAAGAAGAATCTTTTAAAGAAATAGAGGAATCTATCCAAAAGCTTACGGAAGCCGGAGAACTTGACGGAATTTCCGCCAAAATAACGGAAAAAGGATTATTAATCACTTTTGATGACAAATACTTATTTGCACCGGCTTCTGCCTATCTTGACAGAGACGCAAGGAAACTTCTCGACAAAGTCGGCGTATTAATATGCAAAAAATTTATATTACACGCAATGAGAATTGAAGGGCATACGGACAGTGACCCGATAAGCACGGCACAATACCCGTCTAATTGGGAATTGTCCGCAGCACGCGCATCTTCAGTAGTAAGATATATGATATCAAGGTTCAAATTCTCACCTTCATTATTTACTGCTATAGGTTATGCCGATACTCGTCCGCTTGAAACCGCTATTTCGCCAAAAGACCCGGCAAATAGAAGAGTTGAAATTCTTATACTCAAAAATAAGTATAAAAGAGAATTTGAGACAAGAAATGACAACACTTTAAATCTTACAAGAGCACAACAAGAAGCCATACAAAAACAACGCCAAAAAATTATCACGGAAGTTGAAGGAGATGCCATTTCACCGGCTGCAAGAAAATTACTTGAAGAAAATCAGGAAAGAATAAAGAGACAAAAAAGTGAAAAATTGTCTAAAAGTAATATGGAACTTTACATTAATTTAGACAAAGAGAATGACGATTCCAATATGCCGCCGATTGAAAGACAAGTTATAAAACTAGACTCAAACATTCCGGAAGATGAGGACTTTGGCCTATGATACAGTTTGCGGTAGGTTTATCACTGGGCGCAACCTCTTCAATTGAAAGCGGTGTTGCAGTAAGAGAAATTTCTACGGGAAAACTTATATATGTTGATAAACTCTTCTCTATGAATGATGTTCAATTCTTTTTCGAAAATTACTCTTCTCTCAAAGATTCAGTATTTTGTATTTCTCTGCCTTGGGATAATACAATGCTTGAAGGGAAATGGAGAGTTCTATCCAAGCCTTATCAGCTAATTCACTCTAAAAAAGACGAATTCCCAAACAAAGATAACTGGATGCAAAGATTTTCAACACGCGGCTGTGAATTCTTTTTACAACTTAAAGATAAACAAATTGATATTTCAAGATTTGAAGTTTATCTTACCAGGCAAAAATTCAACCTGTATTCTAATTTTAAAGAACGCTCCAGTGCAGACTGCAAGTTTTTACAATCAGCGCTCAAATATGAGTACGGCTTTGATTCCCTTCCTGCCAATATGATGCCCGTCGCGCAGCTTGAAGCGATTGTCGGCTGTTTACTTTGTGAAGAAAAACTGAAAAATAACACCAGAACCATATTTGAGTTTAAAGGTCTTGACGTAATTAATCTTTAATGTTATTCATATCTTAACTCTTTTTCTTGTAAATATTTGTAAAATTTACACAAAAGTTGAGCAATTTTTCATATTTACAAGCTTTAATTTAGCAGTTATGTATGTGTCGAAAGGACGTGAATATGGTTCAATCATTTGATTATGGCAGTTTTAACAAACCTAACTACAATGCCGTAAAAATTAATATTAAAAATCCCGAAGTTAATGCGGGAAACAACAATAATGTAAATTTCAGCGATACAAACGGTAATTACAGTGCCGTTAACATAGAAATAGATAATCCTACAGTTAATACCGAACCGAAAAGAATTTATGACTATCCTTACGTTCAGGAACCTGTTACATATGATATGATAACACCTAACAAAATAGCATTACCGACAGGCTTTCCGGTAACTTATCACACTACAAATGTTATTCTTCCCAAAATAGAAAACGAAATTGAAATTGAAGAAGGTGAAAGCGAAGGTGAAGCTGAAGAAGCCGGCAGTGCAGAAGATGAAGAACAAAATACATTAACTTCCGAGACAGAACCGAATTTGCCGGAAAAAGAAGAAATTCCCGCTGAAGCACCTGCCGTTCCTGAGCCTAATTACACCACAACAGATGCCGAAAAAGGATTAAATAATAATATTCAACCTGAAAAAGAATCCAATGAAAATAAACTTCCAAAAGAAGAAAATATCAACCCCGTTAAAATTAATAATGAAATAAAAAGACCTGAAATTATTCCGGGTGAAGAGATTTTGCCGGATGTAGACATCCCTCTTGTTATTGCAAATTTAACAAATGAGGACTACGATGTACAAGCACAACAAATGGAAGAAATCGCCCGTATATCATTGGATAATCCGGAAAATGCCATACCTTATATTGTACGGGATGTATTTTCCAGTTTAATAGATATTGCCCAAAAAGATACAACTAATTTGGCAGTTCCAACAGAACAACAAGTTGATGCAAGAAAAAAATTGATTGCAAATTTTATGGTTATAGAAAATGCCAGCAAGCAAAATCAAACTGAGCCTAAACTCCCGTACAAACTAACAGAAGCTGATTTTACTCTTGCAAATGAACTTTCGCCGATGGAAATGGCCGAAAGAAACAAGGAATATGCTCTATATACAATAGCTATCCTTTCAAAAATTTACACTGATGAAGTACAGAAACAAACAGGAAATATCGTACCTCTGACAGATCTTCCGGGCTCTGCAATAATTGTGGATGCCCTAAGATATAGTCCGAATGCCGGAGTTAAAATTGCAGCAATTGATGCTCTCAGGCATATACAAAGACCTGAATACGATGAAGAATTAAATACACTATATACCTTAGCTCAAGCCGATCCCAATCCTCAGGTATCAATATCAGCTTCCAGAGCACTAAGCCATACTAATGTTTCGAACACATAACACATAAATTACTACACTGCAAAAACTAAGGCGGCCGGATAATTATTAATTATCCGGCCGCCTTTCAAAAGTTTTTATTCGTACTACTTAGCATCTTCCGTTTTTATTTTCTGCTCTGCTTCCTGAGGAGGGCAAGGCGGCGGGCAATGGTGTTGTCCCTTTTTAAAGTTTTCACGCCCCTCTTTTTTCATTTGCTTAAGTATTTTCTTTTGATCTTTTGTCAATATTGCTTCAAAATCTTTCATATTTTGCTTTCTTATCTCATTGGCCTGCTTTTCCAATTTAGCAAGGTCTTTATCTATGGCGGCAAGTTTTTCTTCCTGCATTTCTACTGAAATTCTTGACAATTTGACAACTCTTGCTTCTTGTTTTTTGAGTTTGATTTGTTCCATTACGGGTTTCATTTTTTTGTGCCCCTGAATACGCAACTCTTTGACCTGTGCTTTTTGAGCCTCTGTTAAACCTAATTTTTGTTCAAAAGCAGCTTCTCTTGCTTTTCTTTTTTTTATCATTTCTTCTTTAGAAGGCGGATTTTTGATACCTTCATTGTTTGCCGGCTGTTCTTGTTTTATACTTGTTGATTCCGGAGCTTTAGTCTCAGCAGTGCCGAGTTTTTCAGTAGCAGCTTGAGCCGCGGTTGATACTACGCATAACGCGCAAATCATAATTGCTAATTTTTTCATAGTTTACCTCTCTGTTATTATAATAAATCTTCCAACTTACCTGCTAATTCTTTTTTTGCGTTATAAATTCTTGATTTTACCGTTCCAATCGGGCATTTTAATTTTTTTGAAGCTTCTTCATATGTATATCCGAATATTTCACATAACATTATAACTTCTCTCAGCTTTGGCCTTAAACTATCAATTGCTTTAATTATTTTTTTCTGTCTTTCTTTTGCAAGAATTTGTTCTTCAGGAGTTATTTTTTTATCTTTTATACAGGAAAGTATAAAGTCATCTGATGTGGAATCCTGTTCATATTTTACTACTGCCGATTTTAAATAATCTTTAGAAGCATTCTTCGCAACCGTTCCAACCCAGCTTTTTAAGGAACCTTGTTCCTTGTATTTTTCCGAATTTTTCCACAGTTTTATGTATACCTCTTGTTCAACATCTTCGTTTTCACTTTTGGTAATAAGTTTTATTATATTTTTTATGTTATTTTTATTTGTTTTAATTAATTCGTTAAAGTTCATTCACCCACCACTATGAGTCCGTAAGAATCAACCGGAAAACCCAAATCTTCCGCAGACAAAGAGTCTCCGTATTGAATAGTATCTACCATATCATCATAATTACCTATTATACCGATTGAAGCAGTTGAAAATAAAAGCAGCATCAATACACAAGCAGCTTTTAGTATGGGTTTTCGTTTTGCTTTTGCACGATAATGAAGCTTAACTTCGCCAATAAGCTCCGAGACTCTGTCCATTTTTTCCTGTTCTTGCCGGCACTCTTCGCATTCCAGAAGATGTTCTTGTAACGTTTTTTCATCTGAAAAGACAAATAAACCTTCGTATTTTGAGCATTTGTTATTCATTTTGTACCTCTATATTAGTATAACGAAAAATCTTTATTTTTGTTCAAAAAACATACAAAAAAGATTATAAATTTTTGTAACGCACCAATTTGCTCTCATTTTGTGTGTATTTGAGACTTTTAGGCGGGCAAGGTGAAACCTTGCCCGCCCCTATTTTTATTACAGGTTTGACATTATATAATCAAAAACTTGTTATTAAATATTACTATTTTGTTTTTATACCAACCTTATTAATGAATTTCATTTCCTGCGGCTCAACACTGCTCACAAAGAGTTTTGCTCCGCCATTTAAATTTTTAATACATTCAAGCATTGCAGATGCGATATGTTTAATGGTTCGTTTTGAACGTTTTTGTTCATAGGCGTATTTAGGATTTGTACCAATTTTAAAGATTTCAGTTTCTTTTCCGGCTGTAATTTTATCTGTACTAACCAAACCAAGGACTTTTGGACTGTCAACTTTTATAAATTTATCTCTCTGCAGCGTAAGACCGTATATTTGAGCATCTTTACCAAGAATTTCGGCTTCTTCCGCAATTCCTGCCGATAAATTTTTTCCGCCCCATAGTTTTTTCACTTCGTTAAGGGCCTTAACATCGTTCTTTGAATTGGTATTAAACTTGATAAAATTATACCCGTCTTTCCCGTTAATTTTTACACGTTGAACAAGGCGCGCCCCAAATTGTACATCATTTGTTTTGTTTATTTCCATAAATTTAACTTCCTTTTTTTTGGAATAAAAACCTGTAAAAAAAATTTTTGCTGCTTAATATTTAAAACATGTTGTTTCGTGGTCATTTACAACTCCAATAGCTTGAAGATAAGAATAAATAATTACTGAGCCTGTATATTTCATTCCGCGTTTTTTTAAATCTTTTGATATATTATCAGAGAGTTCTGTTTTTACCTGAAATTCATCATTTGTATTTTTTATTACTTTGTTATCCGTAAACCCCCAGATATAATTGGAAAAGCTGCCGAATTCTTTCTGGATTCGCATAAATATTTTCGCGTTATTAATTGCCGCTTCTATCTTGTTTTTACTTCTTATGATTTCAGGATTTTGCATAAGTTCATTTACTTTAGCTTCATTGTATTCAGAAACTTTTTTAACATCAAAATTATCGAATGCTTTTCGGAAAGCTTCGCGCTTTTTGAGTACTGTAATCCAAGCCAGACCGGCCTGAAACCCTTCCAGAATAAGGAGCTCAAACAAATCTCTGTCATCATGCTTCGGCACTCCCCACTCTTCATCATGATATTTTGTATAAATCTCTGATTTTTCATCTACCCAAAAACATCTTTTCATAAAAATTTACTCCTTTACTCTGCTTTATGGTGGCGGTGAGATAATTTATTTTTAGAAATAATTAATAGTACTCCGGAGAGAATCAATACTATTCCGACAGCGATTTTAACCGTCAGTCTTTCTTCAAAAAATAACATACCTACAACTATTGCGGTTAAAGGCTCTAATGCTCCCAATATTGCAGTGGTTGTCGAGCCGATAAGCTTTATTGCAATTGTTATTGTCTCTAATGATATTATTGTAGGGAAAATTGACAACCCTAACAAGCACGCCCATATAAACGGTGAGTGCGGAATCTGCAATTCTGTACAAAAGTTCAGATTATATATATAAACCAGAAGTCCGAAAAGCATTACATAAAAACTCAACTTTGCACTGTTAATATTTCTGATTGTTTTATTTGTTTTAACACCGACAATATAAAAAGCGTAAAGAAATGCTGAAGCAATTACCATAACAATTCCATGCATACTAAGCGGTGCACCGGGTTTTCCGTTGTAGAGCAGAAAAATCCCGCTAAATGTAAGCAGAATAGACGTTAGGACAGTTTTTGTAAGTTTTTCTTTAAAAAATATTGCCATCATTAATGCAACAAGTATCGGGTAGATAAAAAGAATTGTGCAGGCAATACCCGCTTCAATATAATTAAAAGCGTCAAACAGTGTCAGAGAAGACAGCGAAAACAAAAGCGAAAGGGCAAAAACCGGCAAAATATCTCCTTTGTGAAGATTAAGCGGAATTTTTTTATGAAACTTTAACCATAGCCCGTAAATAACAACCGCAAGAGCATATCTGTAGAAAAGAACGGAATTTACCCCCATTCCCCTTGCAAACAAAGGCAGGGCAAACAATGGGTTTAAACCGTAGCTTGCTGCCGCTATAATTCCGTTTATCGTACCTATTGTGCGCCTTTTTATCAACTATCTCTCTCCCTCACAACAAAGTATATTAAAGATACAAAAAAATCAATGTTAGTTATTTGTAAATATATTAGGCAGCATTTTTATGTGCGGGAAATTTTCTGAAATATATTTTTTAACTTGCGGATATATCTTTGTACTCTTATTTTTTATCGTGAAAATTATCAAATTCGGATTAAGTTCTGCCAGTTCAGCCGGAGAAAAAATAGTATAACAGCCTAACCTCTGCCCTTGTTTTTGAGGATTGTTATCAATAATACCTATAATATTTTTACAATTTAAGCCTGTGTTCTCAATAAATTCTTGTAAAAATAAACTTGCTCCCCAAAATACAACAGTTTGTCCGGAAGAATGATTAACCGCATTAAGAATTTTTTCTTTAGGAAGTATTTGAACTTTGCATTTAAGCGGAGATTGTTCAGCAACTTTTTCCCAGCAGTTTTTTAACCATATATCTTCTTTGCTCCACGGTTTTATATAGTCAACATAATGAATTATTACCGGAGAGGTTATTGCTTCGTCAATTTGTTCATGCCCATAAATTTTATCTAATGCTTCTCTGTTTTCAAAAATATCCCTTTTGTATTTGGTCATTAAGTTGTATTTAAAATCGAGGAATTTAATTTTTCCGTAAAAAGCAATATTGATTACATCTTGATCTATACTGGAAAAATTATTATCAGCAAGTTTTACAAGCTTTTCACATAAGTTATCTCGACGTATTTTCTCCAGATTCCAAAGTGTCACACCGGAATTTATATACTGAGATAAATCATTAAGTCCGTATTGTTTATAATAATCAAGGTTATCAGAATTGTTTATATACGCTGCAGCCTTTACACCGCCAATGTAATAATCATCAATATCAGTATTAAACAGCTCGCTTAAGTCCCCCATTACTACAGTATCCACATCCAAATATAGAGCTTTATTATAATCTTTAATAATTTCCGGCATTTTTAGCCTGTAATAAGCAGGAGTCGTAATATGTGCAATCTGAACTCCGACATTTTTAAAAGCATCCTTCATTAATACAAATAAGATTTTTGTATTTGGGAATTTTTTTTCTAAATTTAAAAATTCTTTTTCCGTTTCTGCCGGAAATTTCTCCGAAATAAAACATATAAACCGATAATTAGTTCCGGGATTTTTATTAATTAGTGCAGATAATATTGTAATATACATTTGCGGTGCATAATTTTCATCAGATGCCAGTACAATAGGTATTGTGTTCATTCTTCCTCCGCTTCAAATATATTTGGTAATAATTCAATTTCCGGGCAGTTCTCTTTCAGTTCTTTTTGCAGCGCGGGATAAATTGTTTCATAATTAGAGTGAACAGTAAGCAGAACTCCGTCGGGCTTTAAGGCATTTAGACTCTCCGGCGGAAAAATTTCGTAACTGCCTATAAATTTTCCCCATTTTGCCGGATTTTTGTCAATAATTCCTAAAATATTCGGATTCTTTTCTGTCTCCGATTTTAAAACATCTTCCAGAAAAAGACTTGCACCCCATAACATAATCTTTTTGTTTCCTATAAAATCTCTGATATATTTAGGAGTTATATATTCCTTTCTTAAAACCGGACGAAAAATTTTCCAGTCATCAGGCAGTATTTTTTTTAATTCCATAATAAATTTCTTATATTGCCTATCATTGCAATGTGAAATTTCCCAGCTTATTGAACTTTTTATAGAAGATATAAAAGCTTCTTCTAACAGTTCATATAAACCGTTTTTTACCAAAAAATTTTTAATACACTCACCCGCCTTTAATAAATTGGTTATTTCCGAAGCTCTTTTGCTTGCAATACTTCCGACTCGGTTATACCTATAGGTAACAAGTTTTTCATTTATCACTACAATATTTTTTGCGCAAACCGTTAATATTCTTGTAAAGGCATAATCGTTGCTGGAAGAAAGATTTTGAAATTTTAAATCATTTGAGACAATTAAATCCTTTAGAATCAATTTATTCCATGGAGCGGGAGTAAACAGAGAAAATATATTTTTAGGAAAATTCTCTACGGAAAAAGGAATTTCAATAGGACATAGGTGCAAATTTATCGGCGCGTATTCTATAGAATTCCCATTTTCATCAATCTTTGCCGCAGAACAAACAGTCAAATCTGCATTATATTTTTTAGCCGTTTTATATAAATTTTCCAGCATATTCGGTTCAAAATAATCATCAGAATCAAGAAATTGCACATATTTGCCGGATGCATATTTTAAACCGGTATTTCTGGCTTCTCCGGCACCGGTATTATCCTGAGATATTATGGTAAACCGTGAATCTTTATCCCTATACTCTTCCAAAATTTTAAGCGAATTATCAGTGGAACCGTCATTTATACAAATAATTTCAAAATCTTTAAAACTTTGGTTAACAATACTATCCAAACATTCCCGCAAGTATTTTCCCACATTATAAACAGGCATTATTATTGAAATTTCTGTCAAAATATTCTTCCTTCCATTAATTTTTGTGCAGCGGCTACATTCTCGAAATATTCAGCATAATATCTTCCGTAATATCTTTCAAAAAAAGATTTAAGTAATTTCAAATCTTTTTCTTCCGGAATGTATGCCCATTTTACGGCAAGAAGATTGAATAATTCATAAATACAGCTTTCTTGTGACAATTTTACGGCACTTATGTTATTTAAAAAATATCCAAATTGGCTCTTATATGGTTTACAAAACGGAATTAGCTTTTCCCCGTTTATTGTACTTATCAACAGATTATTAACATGCATCTGACTTTTTCGCGGAATTCTGATACTTTCCATTTGTAAATTTGTATCATGCAAAACAATTATTGCATCTTTTTCAAGATAAGGCAGAACTTGAAGTACATCAAGGATTTCACCCGGCACAGAATGAACTGTATCTATAAAACAAAAGTCAAACTTTTCTCCGCCGGACAATTCGTCAAGAAAATTTAAAGCCATTCCGCCCGTTTTGAGTGTCCATTTTATCTTCAATTCAGGATAATTATCAACATAAAAGCCCGTTTTCTTTGTTTTAAGAGCATAATGCCACTCATTATAATCAATTGAAGAAAGTTTTGCATTATCAAAGTTTTTTATTGCATTAAGTATTACTATGGAAGAGCCGCCTTTAGATACACCCAATTCCAAGAGCTTTTTAGGTTTAAAACGTGTCACCAATGTACTCAAAAACAATCTGTCCTGCTCTGACATCTGGGAATAGTTTTTATAATCTCCTCCTATACTTTCATAAACTTCAATTTCTTCAGGTGTTGATTTTATAAACCTAAACCCCAAGTTCTTTTCAGATGCCATATTTTCGATTTCATCCGCAGAACCTTGTGCCAAAATATCCTGCAGTTCCGTCTCCTGCGTAAAAATATTCGGTAAAAGTTCTACACCTGCAAATTCATGAGCAAAAGTTTTTTGCAAAGACTCATATATCTGCTCATTATTTGATAAAACTGTCAAAACAACCCCGTCAGGTTTCAATTCATTAATAATTTCCGGCGGATAAATTTTGTATTGTCCGCAGTATTTACCGTGCAAACACGTATTTTTATCAACAAAACCCAGAATATTCGGATTTTTTTCGGTTTCTGAATCAAGCACCTGTCTTATAAAAATACTGGCTCCCCAGAGTATCACCTTTTTATTTCCGATAAAATGTTTTAAATATTCCGGAGTAATATAGCACTTGTTAAATGCCTGTCTGAAATAGTCCCAATTTTCCGGTAATTTGTGACGAACTTTTTTTGCAAATTCCGGACATATTTCTTTTCCGCACAATGAAACTCCTGCACGAAAATGATTTAGAAAAGCTTTTAAATACGCGCCCTCATATTGGTTATATAAAGAGTTATCTTTCAAAAATTCTTTTACATAGACTGCTGCAGAAAGAATATCTGTGACATTTTTGTTTCTGTATTGTGCAATACTTCCCTCTCGGTTGTACCTGTAATTTATAAGCTCTTTATCAAATACAACAATACGTTTTGCCAGTACTCTTGCAATGTGGCTGAATGCAAGGTCATTACTTGACGCAAGATTCTGAAACTTCAAATTATTTTTTGTTATTAATTCTTTTAAATAAAGTTTATTCCACGGAACAACGCAAAACAGGTTGAAAATATCCTCAGGAAACTCCTCAGGCGAAAACGGTTTATTTAAAGGAACTTTATCAAGATTCAAGGGCCAAAGCGGATTACTGTTCTCAATGACATTTCCGTCTTTATCAACTTTTCTGGCTGAGCAAACTGTCAAATCCGCTTGATATTTTTCGGCTGCGTTATATAATTCTTCCAGCATATTCGGCTCAAAATAATCGTCCGAGTCCAAAAATTGTATGTATTTTCCTCCGGCAAATCTAATTCCTTCATTTCTGGCTTCTCCTGCTCCAAGATGGTTTTGTTTGAGTAAAACAAAACGCGAATCCTTATTTGCATACTCTTCCAAAATTTCAGGAGATTTGTCGGAAGAACCGTCATCTACACAAATGATTTCAAAATCTGAATAAGTCTGGCTTAAAAGACTGTCCAAACATTTTCTCAAATATTTTTCCACATTATAAACAGGCATTACTATTGAAATCATTTACTCTCCTTTGAACCTCATAATTTATCACTTTTCGGTTTTTATCAAAAACAATTATAATGGATTTATTATATTTTCGCCAAGTTCAATTTCCGGATATTTTTGTAAGAACTCTTGTTTTAGATTCGCATAAATTTCTATAACATTATTTTCTCCGCTAAAAACAATCTCCAGACCTTCGACTGATGAAACTTCTTCCCTATTTCCGTTTCCGTTTATTATGTATATGTGATTGCTGCCTGCTTTCTCAACATTAGAGCCGCGTAATAAAATACTCTCCATAATAAGCATTTTAGCATAAATATTATATGAGAAATGTTTGTATTTTTACAATTTGTTATTGTAATTTCGCTGTCGGGCGGATAAATCCTGTACCCGCAAAATCCGGTATTCCACATTTGAGAGACTTTGTCAATAATACCTATAATTAAATATATAACAAAGCTTAAAAACATGTATAAATTAAATCCTGATTATTCAATTCTACAAAATCTTTATAAACATATGGGATATCAATCAAAATCTCTGCTTTCTCGATATCCGGAGTCAGATTGTAATCGTTTACGAAATTTTGGTCCAGCGCAATTTTATATTTACCGGGAGAAATACCTGAAAAATAATAATTGCCGGAATCATCAACCGTTGAATATGCAACCTCCTGACCTTTCATATCAAAAAGGCTTACTATAAAATCTGTAATGACCATTTTTCTGTTAAATTCATCTTGTATTTTTAGTTTTCCGGAAATATTACCAACCGTACTTTTTAGCGGAAATTCTACTCTTGTTGTTTTCATCGGCTCAACATATATTGACTGCTTTAAATCTTTTTCCGGCGACAGGTTCGCATGCAGATTATCTCCGTCAAGTTTAATATCATAATAACCTTTTTCTACGCTTTGAAGGGGGCAGAAACCGTTTCTTTTAGTTTTTACAGGCTCGCTTTTCCAGGCAACTTTTACCGGAACATTAGGAACTTTTATATCATCTTTATCAAATATATTATTATGGTTTTTATCGATGTAAGCCGCTATTTCAACAAAACCTTCGTCAGGAGAGGCTGTTCCTATTGATTGCAGGCCGCAGCCTGAAAAAGCAAAGGTATCATTAAAGGTAAAATTAATAGAATGTCTTGTATTTGCCGGAATATACATATTATTAAACATATAATCCATAGCTGTATTATATTGATAATTAAGACTTATAATCATACCCGTTTTTGTTCTGTAGCCTATTGCAGCAGTATATGTACATCCTCCGTCATACCCTTGATATTTATAACCTGCACCTAAGGCTAAAATTATTCTTTTAAACTCCGGGAAGCGGTAATTTAGTTTTATCATATTGTAATCATTTTTAGTCCCTCCTGATTCATACTGAACACTTTCATGCCCGAGTCCGAG
>CALUVJ010000007.1 GCA_944324195.1 Candidatus Gastranaerophilales bacterium | reverse complement strand
CATAACATTTTAGATAAAATGTTATGTTTTATAAAATTTTAAGTAAATATAACAATTTAGATAAAATGTTATGTTAAAATGAGAATGTAGTATTGAAATTTATTGAGGAAGTTATTAGGTAAATGACCAAAGTATCAATTATTGTTCCTGTATATAATACCGAAAAGTTTCTTGACACTTGTCTGTCCTCACTTGTCAATCAAACTCTTAATGATATTGAAATTATTTGTGTAAATGACGGTTCAACTGATAACTCTCTTGATAAAATAAATTCTTATGCACAAAAAGATTCCAGAATAAAAGTAATAAATCAAGAAAATAAAAAACAAGGAGCTGCCAGAAATAACGGATTAAGAGCTGCGACAGGTGAATACATAGGCTTTGTTGACTCTGATGACTGGGTCGATTTAAATTATTATGAAAGGCTATATAATACCGCTAAAAAATACAATTCCGATATAGCCCTCGCCGCAAATATTCGAATCGGCAACGGTAAGACAAAAAAGCGGCTGGACATAACCAAAGAAGAAGTTGCAAATACATTGCAAGAAAAAATTGATATAGGTAACCAGGCTAAAAATCCTTGTCCTACAAATAAAATCTATAGACATTCCATGTTGAAAGATAATAATATAACTTGGCCGGAAGGTGTATATTGCGAGGATAAATTGTTCACTATTAAAGCGGTATATTATGCAAACAGCATTGTTACCGTGCCGGGAGTCAGTTACTACTATTTTAGGAATCCGAATTCCACCGTTCATACAAAATCAAAAAAACATACCACTGACAAAAACCAAGCAAAAAAAGATGTACTGGAGTTTTTAAGGAAACAAGGAGCACAAATAAGAGATAAAGAATTCTGGGCCGTTACAGAACAACATAACCTCGGAGCAATTTCATTGTTGACCAAAAAGGAAAGTTTAAGAACAATAAGATATTACATTTTTGGTATAATCCCAATCTTGGAAAAAGGAGTATAAATGCAAGTTCTTTGGAAAAAAGAAATTGAAGAAATAAAAGACAGCGGGTATTTAAATAATAATATAACAATTACGGATGCTTTGATTGAAAACTTCTTTCATGAAATTTTATCAAAATCAGACAGAGAGCTGCTGCAGATAGCTTTTTGCAAGAATCCGAATCAAGAGGAACTAGACAGACTTCTTAAAGATTTTGATATTGAAGTTAAGGGAAGCAATAAGTCGCTCATGCTCGCTTATCTTATGAAACGCCGCCCTGAACTAAAATTTACGGAATATGAAGGTCCAAGATTAAAAGGTTTACTCAATTTCTTTAGATTTAAAAATCTTAAAACAATTTCTCACTTTTCAAAAATCGGACGGGAATTAAACAAATTCGGAATAACTCCTATGCTTATAAAGGGCGGAGCAATGAAGTTTTTAAGGCAAGACTTGCCGAGAATTATGAGTGATATTGATATCCTTGTTCCGGAAAAAGACCTCATGAAGTGTGCAAAAATCGCAGAACCTTTAGGTTACTGGTGGGAAAAGGTAGACATCCACGCCATCGACCTTCATCCGCAGGGCAGCGATGAAGGAGCTCTTGATGTTCATAAATTTATATATATGGAAACTGGACATGAAAAAGAACTTCTTAAAGGTTTATATAAAAGGGCTCGCAAAATTATAGCATTTGGAGTAAATGCCCTGATACCTTCCAATGAAGATTTACTGTTCATATCGCTCGTCAATCTTGCAAGAAATTTGAGAAACAAAACAAGCCAAGCCGGGCTTTTATACACACTTTTTGACTGCAAGTTCCTTATAGAAAATAAACCGGATTTTGACTGGAATATCGTAAAAGAAAATGCAAAAATAACCGGAACGGAAATTCAAATGAATTTTGCCGTTAAGTTTATTGAAAAGATTTCATCGGATGTTTTACCGAATGAAATAAAAAATGACATGCTTTTTGAAAAAGAAACAAATGAATACTCAAATATGGTTATGTACAACAGATTTTACCTTGAAGATTTGAGAACAAAATGCAGAGCTATTAAAGTTGGAGATTTATTCAAAAATCCGGAGCAAATTCGCGAATATATTGCTCTTAAGCCTAAATATTTTCTGCTAAAACGAATCAGAAAGCATCCAAAATTGATAGAATTTTTCATTAAAGATTTAAAAACAAAAAAGTATAATTTTTCAAAGTAAAGGAAACATAAATGCGTTTTGATAACTTAACACAACAAGAAATAAGAGAATGCTTTACTAATATAGACCTGTATTTATCTTCAAAAGAACAAAAATTCATTAAATACGTAGATTTAGGTTGTACCGTAGTACGTCTGGTGGGATACAGTGATGAATTTCTCCCGCATATTGAGAAACAACTGACTTTTGTATTAAGAGATTCGGCCCCAAAATATGATGCAACACTAATTTTGTGGAAAGAAACAGACTTTGATAATCTTATACCTAAAGTTTCACAAAATTTTAACCCAAGAACAAACATGCGTCTCAGAATTGATATGCTCTATAAAAAGAATACGTCACTTGACTGGCTCAGTATTATAGATAAAAATTTTTCCAAAACAAAACCCCTAATTGAAATACAACGCTTAAGAGGATTTTTTATCGGAAATGATTATGAAACAAACACATACTACTATGGCGTAAAAAATTTGGAACCGGAAGAATTTATCAAAGAAGGGCACTTGTTTGTACAATTTTTCAACAACATTTTAAAAACACCTGTCTCTAACCTTGCCCACGGAGCAGTTATAGGACTAAACGGAAACGGGATTTTAATGTGTGCAAGAGGGCAGAGGGGTAAATCTACACTGGCAGTTTTATCAATGATTAAGGGGTTTGAATATGTTTCAGATGACTATTTAATTTTGCATAAAAAGGGAAATGAGCTTTTATCAAGCCCTATCTACTCTATAATTACACTCTCACCTAAAATGTATAACGAATTATATGATTATCTTGATGGTTCAAGGTTTGTATCCAACAATGCAAGAAAAGACAAGTACGTATTTAATATATCAAATTTCCACGACAGATTCAGAATGAATTACCCGATTAAAATTTGTCTGTTTCCGGAAATTGTTACGGACAAAGAGCCTTCAATCCATCCGTGCGAAAAGGGAAGAGCCATCTGTCAGCTTATCCACTCAACTCTTATGCAGACTCAGGACTTAAACGACAATAAAACTGTAAAAAAGATGATGGATATGGTAAAAGATTTTGAGTTTTATAAATTTAATCTTTGTCATAATATAGAGAAAAATACTGAATTTTTAAGAGATTTTATGAATAATTTTGACAAACGGGAAAGAAAAACAATCACAGAGGACAAAATTTATATTGATATTACATTTGATTTGGCAAGTATATTGAACAGTGATACGGGAATCATATATACAATGAATAAATTTGCGACAAATGTATTGGAGAATTTAAAAAGAGGAGTTTCCCGGGAAGCCCTGAAAACCTGCTTAAAACAATTTTTAAGTAAAAACGAAAATATTTTGCGTGATTTTGAATTATTTTTAGAAGCAGTTGAAGCAAAAGGGATTTTACTTCCGCCTGCTAATCAGGACACGCAAGCGGAAATTAACCTTGAATTTGCGGAAGAAAATAATTACAAGCTGTCTTTTGTAGAACACGCAGAAGAAGAATACAAAGAATTAGTTAAAGAAAGAGTAGAAAATAAGGAGATTAAAAATGAATTATGTATTAAATGAAGAAAAAATGTTTGCAGACGTAACTGACGGTATCGCAATTATCATCAATTCCGAAACAGGAATATACTACGGCTTAAACGGACTCGGAACCGCTGTTTACGAAAATCTAATGAACGGCGTCAGCGTTGAAAGTATTCTTGCTGCACTTAAAGCTTTATCAGGAGCTCCGGCAGATATTGAAACAAGATTAAATAAATTTATCCAAGAAATGCTTGATGCTGAACTTATTATCGAAGGTTCTGCTTCAAATTCATCTGCTGGTATTGACGCTTCAATAGCTTCAGAAGATAACTTTGAAATGGATGTAAAAGCTTATGATGATGCACAAGAATTATTGTTAGCCGACCCTATCCACGAAGTTAAAGAAGAAACAGGCTGGACACCTGAAAAAGATTCTATCGGATATTCTAAAGAAGAAACCGCAAAAAGGGAGACCAAAGTGGAAGTGTAACATAACCGTTTAGAGGAAAATATTTTTATGATAAGCACCAATATAAAAGAAATCTCAGATATTACCTTCGTTGAACCAACTAATGAAGAAATAAGTATACTAAACGAAATTGTTGATGAAGATTTTAAACAAAATTCTGAAATGAGTGATAATGACAGAGCATTTCTTAATTCAACAGTTCGTAAAAAACGCCCGCTAAAATGCCTTGAACTTGGTGTTTCCAGAGGTGCTTCTTCAATTATAATTTTAAATGCAATAAAAGACATAGCTGGTGCACACTTATATTCTATTGATTACAACGAAAACCATTATCGCTTAAAAGACAAAAAGACAGGATTTTATGTTGACAATTATCCTGAATTAAAAAAGCAATGGACTCTCAAAACCGGCGGACTCGCACTAAACTTCTTAGACGAGATTGGCGGAGAGATTGATTTCTGTTTGATTGATACGGTTCATAGTAATCCAGGTGAGATTTTGGATTTTCTTATGGTACTACCTTTTCTAAAAAAGGATGCTATTGTTTGCTTCCATGATACAAACCTTCATCTAGCCAAAATTATTCCATTTGCTGATAAATCTATGCAATTTACTAATAGTTTATTAATGAGTGCAATCAGAGGGGAAAAAATAATCCCATCGTATAAAAAGCCTTATGAAGTTGATTTCTTTACGAATATCGGCGGTATTCAATTAACAGAAGAGACATCGCGACACCTTTACGAAATATTTAATTTATTGTCTATAAAATGGGCATATTTCCCAAATGATACAGACTTAAATCAATGCAAAGAGTTTTTTGCCCGCTTTTATCCGGATTATTATCTGGAATATTTTGATAAAATTATTGCTAAGCAAAAAGAACTGCACGAACTTAGAAAAGATTCGAAGAGACTTAAAATACCTTTGTTTTCGGTTAAAAATCATCGCAGAAGCAATGGCAAAGAGCATAAGGTAATACAAGCTTGCGGAATTAAAATTAAAATAAAAACACGGGATGCTTATAAATAATACGCAACCTTGTAATAATGATGGACTGCAGCGGCACCAACGCTCCTGGCAGTGACAAAGACTGATGAATAGATAACATCCTCGTTGCCTGTAGAATGGAAAGAGAAACAGTAAAACAAAATGCCAAAAGTATCAATAATCATACCTGTTTATAACACGGAGAAGTTTCTGGAGCAATGTCTTTCCAGTGTCTGCAACCAGACACTGGAGGATATTGAAATAATCTGTATTAATGATGCCTCTACAGATAATTCGTCTAAAATCCTGGAAACGTATGCCAAAATGGACAAGCGGGTAAAAGTTGTTGAGCTTTTTGAAAACAGCGGTGCCGGAAAAGCCAGAAATATAGGAATTGATATTGCAGACGGCGAATACATCGGCTTTGTTGATTCTGATGATTTTATAGAGCTTGAATTCTATGAAAAACTGTATAATAAAGCCCGAGAGACAGAAGCTGATGTTGTAAAAGGCGAGTTATGGGAAATTAATAATAACTCTGCGGCCCCTCAACTTCCGGCTATTTATGATTTAAATAACTTAATTAAAAAAAATAAAGCATATTTTTACTACACTTTTACCTCCGCTATATTTAATAAAAATTTCTTAAATAAATACAACATTCGTTTCCCTGAAAACTTATGTCATCTTGAAGATCCGTATTTTACCATTAAAGCCGCTTGTTTTTATAACAATATCGCAATTGTCGATAATGCAAAATATTATTATGTAGTTACTCCAAAAACCAGAGCAAAAAAATCGGATGAAACAACGATTATAAAATCAATTCACCAAGGAATTCTAAACATTTTGGATTTTATCAATTCAGCTGCGATTGATAAAGAACACTACAATATTGTATTAACATTTTTATTAAGCCAGGTAATGGACAGAATTAATAATTTTAACCAGCCGGATGACATTTACAACGTACTGCTGTCTGCAATGCATGATATATTTAATAAGAGTAAGTACAAAGAAGAAATTTTACCAAATTATTACAACATAAAAAGAAAATTATATGTAAATAATACAAATTTAAACAGATTCAGAGACATCAGAAAAAATTCAAAAGACCTTCTGCTTAAAGAATATAAGAAATTTGATATTCTGAATAAGAATCAAAACTTTATTAAAATACTTGTAAGCTACATAAAACCGGACTTTTTGTTCAAAACTGACATTCTAACACCGATTCATCTTGGACGAGCCGTTGAAACGGCAAATTCAAAAGACGGCAGAATTTCAGGAGAAGATATTCAATGGCTGCACGATAATTGTATAGGAGACAATGACTTTGAAGGAAATATATCTGCAGTAAACCGCCGTGTTGGATTTCTAACTGGCACATACTGGGCGTGGAAAAATTATAATAAATTAGGTAATCCCGAATACTTCGGCTCTTATGGACACAGAAAACTTTTGGAAGCAGAAGTCTTACATAAAATAGGATTTTATGACGGAGCCCTGCCAAGAAAAACACTTTTACAAGAGTCAATAAGACAACAATTTTTAAATTCACATGGCAAATCCGCTTTAAATATTATGTGCAAAATCATACAAAAAATTTACCCTGAAGAATTTGAAAATTTCACTCAATTTCTTGAATTAGACGAATGTTATTTATTCGAAAACTATATCTTAAAAAAAGAATTATTTTTTGAATTTTGCGAGTGGATTTTTCCGTTACTGTTTGAAGCTCTGTCCTACGGTGAAAATGAATTTAGTATAGATGAGAACGAAAAAGAAAGAATTCTAGATTATTTTAAAATTACAGGCGGAGAGTACATCTGCAGCCAAAAGAATTTTGAAGAATATCAGAAACGCATTCTAGGATTCATATTTGAAAGAATTACCGGATATTTCTTCTACAGGATGGAGACTTTGCATAATAAAAGATTTTTACACACTCAATGCCGAATATTTGAAAAGAGTTCAGCCGGAAAGAAGCAGAAAGAAACTATAAATGTCTAATATTCCAATATTTTTATCAAGTGATAACAATTATGCTCCATTTGTTGCAACTACAATTGCAAGTATTTGTGATAATACAAAGTGTTTTTGTGAATTTTATATCCTTGACAGCGGAATAGAAGAGGATAACAAGGACAAAATCCGTAATTTAAAAAACATATTTAATAATTTTAAAATAGAATTTATTAAAATTGTTCCGGAAAAAGATTTAGAAAATATTGAATACAAAAACGCCTGCCACCACGTTAGTATTTCCACGTACAATCGTTTCCTGATACACGAAATCAAACCGGAACTTGAAAAAATCATTTATCTTGATGTTGATATAATTGCACTAGGAGATATCAATACTTTATTCGAATGCAGGCTTGACGGGTATTCACTGGGCGCAGTTCCTGAAAAGGAATCCAATCAAAAATATAAAACAGAGCTGGACCTTGACTTGCAGCACCAATATTTTAACGCCGGCGTCCTTTTAATTAACAACCGGGATTTCGACAGTAAAAAGCTTTTTGACGCGGAAAGAGCTTACCGTGATAAACTAAAATGGGCAGATCAGGATGTTTTGAATATTGTTTTTGCAAATAATTATAAAATTTTGGATAAAAAGTTTAATTTTATGACAGGAGAAAAAGAACAAGAGAATATAGTCCTCAGGCATTTTAATACCGATCTAAAACCATGGCATTTTGACGAGGGGCTCAAAACATCTTATGTCTTAAACCTGCAAATTTTCTGGCATTATGCCAAAATGACCGATTTTTACGATGAGATAAAAAATTTGGTTAAATATAAAACAATGGCAGATTTCAATAAAAAACGCCTGCTTATTATTATGGAAAAGAGGAAAAATGCATAAAGTTTCAGTAATTATACCTGTTTATAATGTAGAAGAATATCTTCCCAAATGCCTGGATAGTATTGTCAATCAAACATATAAGAATTTAGAAATTGTATGTGTTAACGATTGTTCTCCTGATAATTGTGACAAGATTTTGCAGGATTATGCAAACCGAGATAAACGCATTAAAATAGTCAATCGCGAAAAAAATGGAGGACTATCGGCTGCAAGAAACACAGGAATGGATGCAGCCACCGGTGAATATATTTATTTTATTGATTCTGACGACTGGATTGATTTAGACTATATTGAACAAATGGTCATAGCTGCACTTGATAGTAATGTCGAAATTGTTTTAAATACAAGCATTTTATTCCATGAAAACGAATTGGAACCTGTTCCATTTACACCCAATAATACACAAAACTTTGTACAAAATAAATTTCTCAATGCTCAAAGCTGTATTTTTAATATTATATGGAACACTTGGGCTTATTTGTGGAAAAAATCATTTTTAGATAGAATTAGGGCTAGATTTCCAGAGGGTTATGTTATCGAAGATATGTATTTTCAAGCTACAACTCTTCCTTTCCTTGATAAAATATACGTAATTAGAAAAAGTAACTATCACTATATTAAAAGAGAAAGCAGTATTTGTGGGAAACTCTCATTAAAACAAGATTCTTCTCTTGCAAGCATAAAAATTGTTAATAAAGTCGCTGATTTTTATATTAAAAATAAATTATTAGACAGCTTAAAAGCAAAAATAATTATATTCCCTGCTATGTCTATAACCCATCCATGCAGAAAGGAAATTTTTGAGCAATTAAGAATATTATATTTGAAAGTAAAAAATAATGTTTACAAAAATAAATCTCTTTATGAGCCAACACAATTTAAAATGTTTGATGATATTGTAAATAATTACGAAAAAGCTCTTGTAACCGACTATTGTAAAATTTTTATGTTAAACTATTTGCATAAAAATGTAAAAAGGGATATTTGCCATAATGTATAGTAACACCTCACATATAGAACTATTGAACCAGTACAAACAATATGATTACTTAAATCAAAACCAGAAACGACCGCTGGTAAAAATTCTAGTAAGTTACATCAAGCCCTCTTTTCTATTTAAGTCGGAGATTTTAACGCCTATCCACCTTGGAAGAGCAGTGGAGAGAGAATCCTCAAAAGACGGCACAATCTCTGATGAAGATATAAAATGGCTGCACGAAAACTGTATTGGTGACAATGATTTTGAAGGCAATATCTCTGCCGTTAACCGTCGTGTAGGTTTCCTCACCGGTACATACTGGGCTTGGAAAAACTATGATAAGCTTGGTAACCCTGAATATTTTGGCAGTTTTGGAGTTAGAAAATTTCTTAAACCTACGCTTTTAAAAAACATCAAATTGTATAACATCATATTGCCTCAAAAAGAAAAATTAAAATATGCGACTAATAAAGAACAGTTTTATAAATATCATAGTCAAAACTTGTATGTATCTTTGTTAAACAATTTACAAAAATATTACTCAAATGAAGTTACCTTATTTGAAGAATATATGAATTTAAATTATGGATATTATCACGAACTATACATAATGAATAAAAATACTTTTTTTAAATTTTGCGAATGGATAATGCCTTTACTTAATGCATTTTTGCACGATCAAAATTGTAAAGTACAACTTGATAACGAAGAAAAAATAACTGATTTATTTCGCTTTCATGGAATATCAGAGACAAGAGACATCGCGTATATTATAGAAATCCTAACCGGCTATTTTTTATATAAAACAATACAGGATAAAAAATGTAAATTTTTAGAATATGAATATGAAATTATTCTATCAAAAACGGAACCAAGCAAAGACAAACTTCTAAAAATGCTGCGTAAAAGAATTGAATTAAGAAACAAGAGGTTTTAACATGATACCTAAAAGAATCTTCTATGTTTGGGGAGCAAATGAGACCAAACCTGAACAAGTTTTAAAATATATTAAGTCATGGAATAAAAATCTGCCAGGCTACGAAATCATTGAAATAAATGACAGAAGCAAAGATTATTTTGACTTTGAAGCGGAATTAAATCAGAATCGGTGGTTCAGAACCGTTTATGAAAGAAAAATGTGGGCTTATGTCGCAGACTATATCAGAGTAAAAGTTTTATACAATAATGGCGGAATCTATTTGGACACCGACGTAGAAGTTATCAAAGACATGTCACCTCTGCTAAATGAACCGGCCTTTGTAGGAATGCAAAATGAAACCCTGACAGAACCGGCAATTCTTGGCGCACAGCAAGGGAATATGTTCATAAAAAAAATTTCAGATTTTTATAATCAAGAAATCTGGAACTCTGAATTGTACACTCTTCCCCAAATTTTTAGCAAATTTATTGCCGAAGAATATCATATACCCCCTGAATCCGGCAAACTTAAAGAAATAGTAAAACTGAAACATTTAACAATATACCCACAAGAATATCTGGTACCTTTTCAAAGCGGCTGCTTTTCCCGAAGTGCAATTACGGATAAAACATATACGATACACTGGTTTAACGGCAGCTGGGTAAAGCCGGAAATATTATATTTTCTAGAAAACAAACACAAAATGAGTATTCAGGAAATAGATGAGTCTTTCAGAAGTAACGGCCTTAAACACAGAATAACCTGCATATTAAGAAGTAAAAAACAAAAAAGCAATAAAATGTATACAGAAATGGTAGAAAGCGCCCGATAATATGAAAGCAAAAGAGAGTATTCCAATATTTTTATCAAGCGATAATAATTATGCGCCATTTGTTGCAACTACAATTGCGAGTATTTGTGATAACACAGAATCATATTGTGATTTTTATATCCTGGACGGCGGAATAGATGAAGAAAATAAAAAGAAAATATGTTCATTAGAAGAAATATATAAAAATTTATCAATTGAATATATTACAATCGATAAGCAAATATTTGATTCCATCGAGTATAAAAATTCTGCAAATCATGTTACATTATCAACCTATAATCGAATTTTAATACCTATTTTGAAACCGGATATTGATAAAGCAATTTATTTGGATGTTGATATAATTGCTAAAGGTGATATTAAAAGCCTGTACAATGAATCTTTAGACGGCTATGCACTCGGAGCAGTATGGAGAAAATTTACCGCAAACAATGAAAAGGAAATAAATCAAAAGCTAAATATTAGTATCAATCACAAATATTTTAACGCCGGTGTTCTTTTAATTGACTGCAAAAAGTGGCGAGATAATAATATCACTCAAAAGCTTTTTTTAACAGAAAAAGAGAACCGCGACCGTATTTCATTAGCAGATCAGGATATATTAAACATATTCTTTTGCAACAATTATAAAAATCTAAACTCAAAATACAACTATCAAACACCATACTACATACTGGAAAAAGAACATTCTTTTATTTTGAGACACTTTAGCGATTCTATAAAACCGTGGAATTTATCAGAGAATCAAGATACACCATTAATGCCAGATAATTCATTATTTTGGAAATATGCACACAAGACCTTATTTTATGATAAAATCAAAACAAACTTGCGGCAAGATGCCATAAGAAAACTAAGAATATTAAATATTCTTAATAAAAGTTGTATTCAAGGAGCGCCCAGTGCCTAAAGTATCAGTAATAATACCTGTTTATAATGTGGAAGAATATCTGCCAAAATGTTTGGATAGTATAACTAATCAGACATTAAGAGATATAGAAATAATCTGTATTGATGACTGTTCTACAGATAGTTCCTGTAAAATTATAAAAGAATATGCCGGACGTGATAACAGAATAAAACTCATTGAAAATCAACAAAATTCAGGAGCGGCAATTTCCCGTAATAATGGTTTTGAAATTGCTGCAGGTGAATATATTTATTTTATGGATTCTGACGACTGGATTGACAATGATTACTTAAAGACTATGGTTAAAACTATAGAAGAAGTAAATACAGATGTTGTTGTAAATTTGTCGATTTCCTACCATAAAATGGCAAGCATGCAAGTGCAATATCTACGTGCAGAATACAACTTAGGTTATATAACCAATAAGCAAGAAATTTTACAATTGCCGGTTATGGCATGGTGCAAGCTTTTTAAATATGAATTTTTAGAAAAAAATAGTTTAAAATTTTTAGATATAAAATATGCTAATGATCTTGTTTTTCACTATGAAACACTGCCTTTCTTAGAAAAAGTATTTACATTTAAAGGACCTTACTATCATTACATATACAGAAAACAAGGTTTATCTAACCAAAATCCTAACATACGCTATATTAATGCTTTTGATCTTATATTTAGTTTTTATGAAAAACATAATTTATTACAACAAATAAATTTTAAATTATTTAGTATTCCCGCAACATTCTCTATAGAAAATAAACAACAATATGAAGTATGTAAAAATTACTTTAAAAAAATTGCAATATACATAAATAATAATCATATAGAATTATATAATGACTTCGATTTATATGTTTATAATGCAATCATGCAAACAAATTGCTATGAAGAATTTAGCAGAAAATATAATAAAAACATATTTTTTTCATATAAAAGAAATCAAATTAAACAAAAAAATACGACGAGGGACTTAATATATGATACCTAAACGAATATTTTACATTTGGCTTGGAGGTAAAAAAAACACACTAGCAAATATCTGTATTGAAAACTGGCGCATGATGCTGCCTGATTATGAAGTTGTTGAAATAAATGAAAAAACTCCTGAATGGTTTGATTTTGATTATGAATATGAAAATAATCTCTGGTTTAAGACTGTCTATGATTTAAAAATGTGGGCATATGCTGCTGATTATATGAGAATAAAGACCTTGTATGAGCACGGAGGAATATATTTTGACACTGATGTCACAGTTTATAAGGACTTAACACCGCTTCTTAGCAATAAAATGTTTGCAGGAAATTGTTTAAATAATCTTGCAGAACTTGCTATTTTTGGTACAGAAAAAAAACATCCTATTTTAGAGAAAATGATAAATTTTTATAATGATGGAATTTGGAAATCTAAAGATTATATAATTTCACGTATATTTACAAATATACTCAATAACGAATATAACCTTATTCTAAATCCTAACCAAATTATAGGTAATGATATTGTAAATATATATCCTGCCGAGTACTTCCATCCTTTCCATTATGACCGGCAATTTACGCATGACTGCATTACTGAAAATACATACACTGTACACTGGATGAACGCTTCTTGGCACAGCAAATTAACATTTTATTTCCTATCAAATAAGCATAGAATACCGTTAAACACACTTTTAAAACAATTGGAATTCATAAATCAGGTTGAAAAAAATAGTAAAACGCATATAACGAAAGGATGTAAAAATGATAAAGATTGATCCTACATCTATCAGAGAAAAGTTTCATATGTCACAAGATAATAGCAACGGGCTGAAAGCTCGAGTTGATTTTATACAAAAAATCAAGTACGAAGCCCAATTAAATAGCAAAATACACAAATGTATAAACAATATAGTAAATGACCCGCATAATAATTATGGAGAATTAAAGTTTTTATGCGATAAATATGGTTCTGATAAGGGTTCAAATTATTATGTTGCAAGTAACAAAGTTCACCCCTACTCTTGGTTACCACATACCTATGCAGATATATATGAAGTTCTTTTTAGAGACTTGCGGATTAAAGCAAAAAATATTTTTGAATGCGGAATTGGTACTGATAATGAAAATATCGAAGGGAATATGACATCTAAAGGCAAACCCGGAGCTTCACTTAGAGTATGGAGAGATTATTTTCCTAACGCGATGATCTATGGTGCAGATATCGATAAAAATTGCTTATTTTCAGAAAACAAAATTGAAACAGCATACATAGATCAAACCTCATCTGAAACTATAAAAAGTTTTTTTGAAAATTTGAATTTAAAATTTGATATTATAATCGATGACGGATTACACAACGGTAACGCAGCACTTTGTCTATTCCAAAATTCTATTGAGTATTTAGCAGAAAGTGGAATATATTGTATCGAAGATTTACCTGTTGGCGATATCGAAAGCATACAAGATTATTTTAAGAATAAACTGGAATTATATATTGTAAAATACATGATTATGAATACCCCAGATTCACCATATAATAATATGGTAGTAATACAAAAAAGGCCTCAAACCCTTGTGGCCGTAGAGAGAGAGTAAGCCGCCTTATTAAATTTAAAAAGAAATGCAAAGCTGCATAAAACCACACATAATTTATTGAAGAACACGATAAAATGAAAATCAAAAGATTTATATACTTCAGGAGGTTTAAATGAATAAAGAAGAATGGAAAAATTATAAAAGATACGGCATTGAACATTTATGGGAATGCGAAAATAATGGCTGGATATCTGCACTATACGACTCTAAAGTTCTTTCCTTATTAAGAAATATTCCTATTATTATAAAAAAACAATTTATAAAATATCACAAATTGAGGTTTAAAATAATCCAAAAACCTGTTATTCCTGTTTTAGAATATGTTGTCACAACAAAATGTACAATGAACTGTAAAAACTGTAATACATTAGTTCCTTACTTTACTAACGATACACACATAAAAGCTATAAAATTTGAAACATTCAAAAAAGATTTAGATACTCTTTTAAAATCAGTTGATTATATTCAATTATTTGGATTTGTAGGAGGAGAGCCTCTACTTAATGATGATTTGCCGCAAATGGTAGAATATGCTTGCAAACAAAGAAAAATAAAACATGTTTTTATTGCAACTAATTGTACTATTATTCCAAATGAAAAACTATTAAAAGCACTCAAACATAAAAAAATAGGTATTCAGATTTCTAATTATACACATGTAAAAAACATCAAGGGGGGTATTACTGTAAAGCATTATGAAGTCAAAGATTTGCTTCAAAAAAATAATATAAAAATAAGTAACCCTCACGAAGCTACTAATAGTAATAACTGGCAGACAATGCCTAAAATTTATCCTGATTATCAAGATGTCGATGAAGTTATAAAAAATTATAATTGCTGCTCTGGCAGATTTTGCTATATGCTAAGCGACGGTTTAATTTTACAATGCTGTACCTCAGTATATATGGTCAGAAATCTCAAATTAACAGAAACTGTTAAGGAAGAAATTGTAGACATCAGAAATGCCCAAAACTCAAAAGAACTAACAAAAAATATCATTAAATTCTTATCAAAACCTTATAGTCAGTTTTGCCATTATTGCCACTTTGTAGATATGAAATATGGTTTACCTTGTGGTGAACAAGTCGAAGAAGAGGTTAACGCATAAATGCAAGATTTAATTACAATAATCATTCCTTCATACAACGGAGAGAAGTATATAGCAGAGGCCATTAGGAGCATTCAGGAGCAGGAAGTACCTGTTGAAATTATCGTTGTTGATGATATTTCCACTGACAGGACAGTTGAAATTGCCCGTTCTATGGGCTGTAAAGTTATTATAAATACGGAGCACAAGGGGCAGGTTGCGGGCAAAAACACTGGCATAAGAGAAGCCCGCGGCGAATACTGGCTTACTATAGATCAGGATGATATGCTTACGAAAGGAGCTCTCAAAAGGCTTATAGAAGAATTTCAGAAAGACAAAAATGCAAAAATAGTCATGGCAAAGCTCAAAGATTTTTGTTCTGCAGACACGCCGGAGCAAAAACGATTCTGCAAACCTGAACCGTTTTATGGTATTCTTACCGGCTCTACTATGTTTAAAAAAGAAGTTTTTGACATAGTAGGGGATTTTAGAGAAGATATCATTACGGGTGATGTAATAGACTTAACAAATCGCCTTAAAAAATCCGGAATTGAAATAAAAAAAATAAATTTCATATCCTGTGCCCGCCGAATCCATTCCGCAAACTATGGGCGAACAAACCAAAAAGATGAATACAAAGATTACACAAAACTCCTCAGAGAACGATTAAAAGGGCGCTTAGTGCCATCTAATACACCTGAAACCCTTGTCGCCGTAGAGAGAGAGAGAGAGAGAGAGAGAGAGAGAGAGAGAGAGAGAGAGAGTAATCTCCCTAATTGAAGTTAGATACAGGTATAGGAGAGCAGCATAACTATGAATCCTCCTATATCAAAAAGTATTCCGATTTTTCTATCTTCAGATAACAACTATGCGCCATTTGTTGCAACTACTATTGCAAGTATTTGTAATAATACAAGTTCACTTTGCAATTTTTATATTTTAGATGGCGGAATTTCAAGTGAAAACAGAAATAAAATTATTGCATTAAAAAGTCTTTTTAGAAACCTTTCAATTGAATTTATTAAAATTGATATTAATAATATTTTCAAAGATGTTATTGCTAAAAGCTATATTACATTATCGGCCTTTAACAGATTATTAATACCGCAGCTAGTGCCCAAAATAACAAAAGCTATATACCTTGATGTTGATATAATTGCTTTTGGAGATATAAAAACTCTTTATCAAGAAGATTTACAAGACTATATCATAGGCGCAGTTCCAGATCAGGGAGCACCGGAACTTCTCGCTTATACTAAAAAACAAATTGATATCAACGAAAAAAGTATATATTTTAACTCCGGAGTTTTATTAATTGATTGCCCAAAATGGCGGAAAAATGTTCATATAGACGAGCTTTTATCCATTGAGAAAAAATATAGAGAGAAACGACTACATAATGATCAAGATGTCTTAAATAAATTTTTCGAAAATAATTATAAAATTCTTGATTATCGATACAATGTGATGTTTGATGCTCAAAACATAGTCCTTCGTCATTATACAAGTCAAATAAAGCCTTGGCAGGCTGATTTTTACTTAGACGCAGTTTCTCACAAACCGTTAAAAACGAAGAACATTGAAACATTTTGGCAATATGCAAAAATGACAGAATTTTATAATGAACTTGTGATAAATAAAGAACATTTTTTAAGCTCAAATATTTTATACAAACGCTTTAATAAAATTGTACAAGAGGACAAGAATTTATGATACCAAAACGAATTTTTTACATCTGGGGATACGGAGAAAATAAATCTCAAATAGCCAATATCTGTATTGAAAACTGGCGCCTTATGCTTCCTGATTATGAAATCATTGAAGTTAACGAAAAGACTCCTGAATGGTTTGATTTTGACTATGAATATGAACACAATCTCTGGTTTAAAACAGTCTATGATTTAAAAATGTGGGCATATGTTTCGGATTATATACGTGTAAAAACACTCTATGACCATGGCGGAATCTATTTTGATACTGACGTTACTGTATATAAAAATTTTGATATATTTTTATCTGAAAAAATGTTTCTTGGAAATCAGAAATCAAATATACCGGAACTTGCTATTTTTGGAGCAGAAAAAAATCATCCGGTTTTGAAAGATTTATATGAATTTTATCAGGATGAAATCTGGCACTCACCAAACTACATTATTATTAATATCTTTCGTGAACTGACAGAAAAGAATAATTACCAGAACTTATACAAAATTTATCCTTATGATTATTTTCATCCTAAATATTTTTATGATGAATTTTCACATGACATGATTACAGAAAATACAGCAGCCGTTCATTGGGGCAATGGTTCTTGGAATACAAAGAAAAATAGGTATTTTCTAGTGAATAAACACCGAATTTCTCTAAAAACGCTGCTTAAACAATTAGATTTTATAGAAAAAAATGATAAAAATGCAAATAATAAAACGAAGCCAAACTCACTGATTTCAGTAATAATGCCGGTAAAAAACGGGGAAAATTATATGAAAGACGCTATTTCGTCAGTATTAAAGCAAAACATGAATTTAGAAATTGTTGTAGTGGATGACGGCTCCAGCGACAGCACCGCAAGCATTGCCAGAGAAGCAGGATGCAAAGTATTATCGCATGAGATATCAAAAGGCCAAGTCATAGCAAAAAATACAGGCCTAAAAGCCGCTAAAGGAATGTATGTAATTTTTTGCGACCATGATGATTTATTAACAGAAAATTCTTTAAAAACGTTCTATAAAGAATTTGAGCAAGATAGCGAACTGGAGGTTGTAATTGCAAAAATTAAAGATTTTATATCACCGGACGCAAAAAATCAGGAACAGAAAATAAAAACGGACCCTTATTATGGTTGTCTTGGCGGTTCCATTATGCTGAAAAAAAGCGTATTTGATAAAATTGGTTTATTTGATGAAAATATCAGTGCGGGAGAAATTATAAGTCTTAATAGTAAATTTACGGAACATAACATCAAGACAAAAAAAATAGATTTTGTATCAAGTCTTAGAAGAATTCATGACACAAATTACGGAAAAACAAATAAAAATAGCGAATTTAAAGACTACGCAAGCATACTTAGAGCAAAACTTGGGAGAAAATAGATGAAAGATTTAGCAATAAAATACAATATTAATGACGGTTTTTTCAACAGATATTTCAGACAAAACGCCGAATTTCGCTACGGAGTTGAAATGTTACAATTTTTGTACTTCAGAAAAGGCAAGTTTTTGAACCCTCAGAAGAAAAGTCAATTTATAGACCAATATACGGAGGAAGAAATAACAAATTTCTTTGAAAAAAATGAATTAAACATTCCTCAACTAACTTTCTGTATCACTTCTAAATGTTCTTTGAAATGTAAAGACTGCGGCTCTCTTATACCGCCATTTAATACCTGCGGGCATATCGATATGTCATTTACAGAATTTAAGGAGAATTTAAATAAGATTACAAATGCAGCAAATAGAATCAGACGCTTTGTCCTTCTGGGAGGGGAGCCATTATTACACAAAGATTTGTATAAATTTATAGAACTTGCGTGTGAAAAAGAAAACATTGACGTAGTCGAAGTTATTACTAATGGTACAGTTTTGCCTAATAATAATGTATTGGAAATTATGTCAAAATACAATGACAAAACTTATTTATATATTTCAAACTATTCATCAAATGAAGAATTAAAACCACGCCTAAAACATGAAGAGATAAAAGAACTCTTAAAAAAGTATAATATAAAGCTTCAAATGGTTGATGTTATGGGCTGGCTGAAAGAATTCGGTTTTAAGCAACAAGCTGATAACAGAGATATTACAATAGAAAGATATAAAAGATGCCATTGCTCACACTGTACTCAGGTATTTAACAATAAAATTTACGTTTGCTCAAAAGCATCAAGTGCTATTGAACTAAATCTTATTAATGTGGATGATTACATTGATTTATTAAAGACAACTGATTTAAAACAGGATTTTATCAATTTTTATAATAAAGACTATCTAAAAGGGTGTGAATACTGTATTTTGTCTGATGTTCCGGTTAAAGCAGCCATACAGGAGGTTTAATATGAAACTGGCAATATTAAATAATAGAAATTATAAGCAAAATAATTTAAAAAAAATCTGGTATTTAGCCAATTTACCGCAGATGTATGCACTATTTAACTTCAATATAATAAAATTTCTCAAAAATTTTAAATTTGGAGAAAAAATTTTTTATAAACTAATGAAATTACGTTTTTTATTTAAGCAAAAACCTATAATCCCCTTCTTGTCTTTTTTCATCACTACCAGATGTACTTTAAGATGTAAACACTGTAATACATTCATTCCATATTATAGAAATAAATTTCATCAAAAAAATTATACTCTTGAAATGTTTAAAAAGGATTTAGATATTTTACTTGATGCAGTAGATTATATAAATATCTTTCAATTTATAGGCGGCGAACCTTTACTAAATAAAGATTTACCTGAAATGATTGAGTATGCTTGCACAAAAAGTAAAATTAACAATATTTTTCTGACAACAAATGCGACAATCTTACCAAGCTCCAAATTAATCAAAGTTTTAAAATACAATAGAATTTCTGTTCAAGTTTCTGATTATAGAAATACAAAATACAAAAATATATTTTATAAAGAACTGCAAGAAATTTTTGCAAAAGAAAATATAAAATGTAATTTTTTTCAAGAATCTATCGGTTCATCCAATTGGAGTTCTAATCAGGAAATATATTGGAAAGACACAGACATACAAACTTTGAAAAAACGATATAACAATTGTTTTAATGCTAATTGCATTTCCATATGTGACGGGAAATGGATTCAATGTATTGCGGGATTGTTCATGTTTAGGAATTTGAAATTAGAAAAAGGTGTAAGTGATGAAGTCATAGACATAAGAACATGTAATAATTTAACAGAAAAATTAATAGAATTTTATGCAAAGGATTACAGCAAATTTTGTAATTATTGCCACTTTGAAAATAGAGTATTCAATTTACCTTGCGGTGAACAATTAGAGCAGAATGACACAAGTAACATTATACCGCTGGCCTTATATAAAGATACCCCTCAAACCCTTGTGGCCGTAGAGAGAGAGAGAGAGAGAGAGAGAGAGAGAGAGAGAGTAATCGCCCCTAATTGCCTAATTAAATTAAAATACAGATATAGGAGAGCTTCATAACTATGTATTCTCCTATATCAAAAAGTAGATATCAATAATATTTGTAAAGCTTTCTACCATACAGTATTTGGTAGAAAGCTTTACTACGTATGAAACTTTATTAATTAACAGACTTAAAAAAGAAAGGAAAGAATATGAGTTTAGTAAGTGTAAATAATCTATTAAATCTTGGTCTTGGAATAGGTACTGATTATGTACCTGATGGAGAAATTGTTATTAATCAAATAACAACAGCTATTGAAGCTGGTTATTGTCATATTGATAATGCGGATTGTTATTATAATCAGGCTGGTGTCGGAACTGCAATTAAAAATTGTATTGATAGAGGAATAGTTAAGAGAGAAGAACTATTTGTAACAAGTAAAGTTCCTGACTGGAAACAAGGTTATGACAGTGCAATAAAATGCTGCAAGGAAAGTCTGAGAGTTATGGGGCTGGATTATTTTGATTTATATTTAATTCATTCTCCAAACAGACCGTGCGAAGATTGGCAAAAAGGTGTTTTAGATACCCAAAGAGCACTTGAAACTTTATACAGAGAAGGGCTTGTCAAGGCAATTGGGGTTTCAAACTTTGCACTTAGACATTTGGAATTTATATTAAGAGAAGCCGAAATAAAGCCTATGGTAAATCAAATAGAATTTCATGCACAGCATCAACAAAAGGCAGTTGTTGAATTTTGCAAAAATCACAATATTCAAGTTATAGGCTGGGGAACACTGAACCAAGGCCGAATGTTTGAAAGTGATATATTTAATTCTCTCGCACAAAAATATAATAAAGATATCGCCCAGATTGCTATTAAATATTCACTACAAAAAGATGTCGTTCCGCTTGCACGATCAATAAAAAAAGAACGAATTATATCCAATTTTAATGTTAATGATTTCACTATATCAGATAATGATATGATGCTGCTTGATAAACTTGATGGCAAAGGGTTTTCACAACGGGCCTGCGATGAATATTGTAAACCAATAAAGATGGTTCCTGCAAATTCTCAGGAATATACGCCATTAAAATACAAAAGGACCTTCAAACTTTTTAATCTTATCCCTTTTCTAACAGAGAAAAAGTATCGCTGGAATAAAACAAAATGGTTCTTGTTTGGTCTCATTCCTTTATTGAAAATTACTAAAAAAGATTTATAAATATTCAGAGAGAAAAATGAAATTATTTATTGTAAAATATAATAAATATGAAACTATTTTCAATAACAGAAATATTTCGTCTGTGGACGTCACACATAAATTTTAGCTTTTTCGGACTTAGGATAAAAGCTCAGGAAGGAAGTTTATTTTACAGCATACTTTATCCTTTCAAACAGAATTCTGACAAGGGAAAAAACAACCGGCTCATTATTGTAGAAAACGGTATTGAAAAACAAATCCGAATTAACAAAAAAATCAAAGGATTGTATGTTAGCTTTGACGGAAATAATAATACACTAATAATCGATAAATCTTGCAGATTAGTAAAATCTAATTTTATCTTTAACTGTTCTAATTCTACTATTAAAATAGAAAAAAAAGTTAACGGTAAATGGCAAATTGCAATGTACGGCAATAACTGCTCAGCCGCTATCGGAGAGAACTCATTTTCTGCAGACACATCTATCTTTCTGGTCGATAATTCAATTGAAGTCGGAAAAGACTGTATGTTTTCAAACAATGTGAGAATCATAACAGATGCGCATAGTGTCCTCGACAATAATACCAAAGAGGTGCTGAATCTGCCGACAAAACCTATTAAAATTGGCAACCATGTCTGGTTAGGAGAGCGTACTACTTTAACAAAAAATGCGCAAATACCTGATGATTGTATTATCGGAATCGCATCAGTTATTACAAAAAGTTTCAATGAAGGACATTGTGTTATAGCAGGAAGTCCGGCAAGAGTTGTAAAGCAAAACATCACCTGGGATTGGCCGCATCCGACAGATTATAGAAATAGTTGAACAGAAAGGTTTCATTATAATTCAAGAACTTACACAATCGAATGACTGCATTAAGCAAAATAGCAATCCAAAGTACGCAGTAATTTCACTGCAAAATTTTCAATCTGCAGGAATCGGCTCTATTTGCATCAGATGTTTAACCTTTGCCTACAAAGCTCTGCAAGAAGGTTATATACCATTAATAGACGGAAAAACTCACAAGAATCAGTATTTTAAAGATGGGCAAGAACATAAAGATAATATATGGGAGTATTACTTCAAGCAGCCATGTGAAATTATGTTGGAAGAATTGAATAAACCAAATACTATCATAAAAAAGGTAGCCTCAGATAGTGATTTTGAAAATTCCCAAGCACTTCAATTTCCATATACATATAAAGAAGTGCAAAAATGCCACAACAAAAATTTTTATTCTAAAATGTTTAGTCTGAGTACGCAAGCCAAACAATATATTGAATCTAATTATAACAAAGTTATTGGAAATCAAAAAGAAATACTGGGAATATACTGCCGTGGTACTGATTACACCAATATGAAGCCCTCAAAGCACAATATACCTGCAACTCCTGAAAAATTAATTAAAGAAGCTCATAAATTATACAAAAAATATCATTACGAAAAAATATATGTTGCGACAGAAGATTTAAATATATACAACCGATTTAAAGAAGAATTTGGCGATAGATTATTGCCTAACCCTCAATTTAAATTTAATAATTATCAAAATTCTTCTAATACATTAATAGCAGATATAAAAGTTGAAAGAGAAAATCACAATTACAGATTGGGAATGGAATATTTAGGCTCAATGTACATTCTGGCAAAATGCAAATATCTCATAGCAAGCAATAAAAGTGCAGGTATCGGATTAATTGTTTTATTTTCTGATTTTTATAAAGATATGAAATACATACATATATGGAATTTAGGTCAATACAAAACTATCAAAAATATTCATTACAAAAACTTTGCACAAAGATTATTTTCAGTAAAAAATGAATATAATGAAAATACTATAAGAAAAGTTATTACAATTTTAGGAATCAAATTCAAGTTCATCAAAGAGATTAGATAATACTTCAGAATTTTCGAGTTTTATTATAAAATATATTAGGATTATAATACTGTATAAGGAAAACCTTGAAATGACAGAAAAAGAGAATCAGAACACACCTCAAACCCTTGTCGCCGTAGAGAGAGAGAGAGAGAGAGAGAGAGAGAGAGAGAGTAAGCCTGTATATGCTGTTATAATACCCTCGTTAAATGAGACTTCAGGATTGAGATATCTATATGTTTACATATTTAGCAGACTGGTTAAAGCAACAGAAAACGGTTATATACCTGTAATAGACCTCCGAGCAACAAACAATCAATATTTCAAAGACAGTAAAAAATATCAAGACAACGTTTGGGAATATTATTTCAAACAACCTTGCGGAATATCGCCCAAAGACCTTGAAAATATAAATGACAATTCCCAAATAAAAATATGTACACAAGATTCGGATATAATAAAAGACCAATTACCAACTTGCACAATCAAGCTTGAAAGAGCTGATTCAAAGAAAAATATTGCAAAATTTCCTTATAAAAAAGAAACTGCTCAATATATAAAATTAAGCGATGAAGCAGAATTATATATCAACGAAAGATTCAATAACCTAGTCGGAAATGAGAAAGAAATTCTCGGAATATTATGCCGCGGTACTGACTACATAAAACTTAAACCCAAGTACCATACAATACCTGCAGCTCCGGAAATGCTTATAAAAGAAGCTATGGAGTTAAGGGAAAAATATCACTACAAAAAAATTTACGTCGCAACGGAAGATTTAGAAATATATAATAAATTTAAAAAAGCATTTGGAGACATGCTGATACCAAATAACCAATATAAATTCGGAGAATACGAAAATCCGGAAACAACCAGATTGTCCGATATTAAAATAAATCGCCCTAACCACAGATACCAACTGGGTATGGAATACTTATGCTCTATGTATTTTCTGTCACAATGTAAATATTTTATCAGCAGCAATAGCTGCTATGGGGTAGATCTTGTTTCAGCTTTTTCAGGCTTTTGCAAAAATATGGAATACGTACATATTTGGGATATGGGAATTTACGGATATTCTAAATTCAGATACAAAAATGTTTGGGAAAAAATTTTTTCTGTAAAAAATCAACAAGACGATAACATTCGCAGAAAGGTTTTGACAATATTGGGAATAAAATTTAAATTTATCAAAAAATAGAAAAATTTTTGTATTTAATGTAAAATAATTCAATGACAAAAAGAATATTCACATTTTGGGAACCAAAAGAAAATATTCCGAGTTATCTGGAGTTATGTTTGGAGAGTTGGAAAAAATTTCTTCCTGATTACGAAATTGTAATCCTGGATTATTCTACTCTTAATGACTGGCTGGGAAAAGATTATTTTGACAGAAGGTTTTATACAAATTTTTCACTTGCAGTTCAATCTGATGCAATTAGGTGCGCTATCCTGAAAAAATACGGCGGAATATGGATGGATGTTGATACTATTGTTACAAGTACAGATGTTAAAGACATTTTTGAAACAGACTCAGGATTTTCACTCATATACCCCCATATTTGCTTATTGATAGCAAGAACCGATTCAGAAATTTTAAACAAATGGGAAAAAAGAATTAAAAAACGAATAGAATTTGCAAATAAGGCTCTAAAAAGTAAACTTTTATTAAAATACGTTTATCCTAAATTATACAAAAGAGTGACAAATTGGAGCTATTTAGGAAATGATATTTTAAACAAATTAATTCGCCGGCATGAGACTTATTGTTTAAAACTTAACAGAGATGAATTATGCGCTATGCCGGAGTTTAAACACGCAAAAAGTCTCAAACACCCTATAAAAATATACAGTGATTTTTATTTTAAAAATAATTATTCAAAATTTGCCTTTGAAAATAACAGCGGAGTCATTTTACTCCATAATTCTTGGACACCTTACAAATATAAAAATATGAGCAAAGAAGAGTTTTTAAAAACTGATAATACGTTAGCAAACATATTTCTAAAAGTTCTCAATTAATTTTTTATTATCGGCTTTTTTACAAATTTGCACTAATAGAAACATTTCTCTCTACGGTCACAAGGGTTTGAGCCTCCTCCAATTTAAAATTGTAAAATAAAGGATTTGCTTTATTTTCTCGCAACCAGTTTATGAATGGATTCTTTTCTCCCACATAATTCGGAATTCGGTGTTTTGTAAAGAATGCTTTAAAGTTATCAAATTTAGCCTTATAACCTTCATTGAACTTTCTGTAATCAGCATTCTGATAAATTTCATAAAGATTAATTTCCTCATAATCTATTGTTTTTACATATGGAATATTAAAAAACTCTGCCAACTCTCTTGTTCTGGAATCAATTACATTTATTACTGCAGGAACCGAATTAGTTATTGCAAGAGCATTACCATGAAAACGGCATCCAAAAGAAAAATTATGATTTCTTATTTCTTTTATCCACGCATCTACATCTAAAAACAATTTTACTCTATTTTTGTAAAACATTTGCCGTGCAGCAGTGTTTAGTGAGTCAGGCAAGCTTTTACCACGATACAAATATGGATAACATTCATCCTGGCATATATAAGTACTTTCATAATCTGTAAACAGTTTTTCCGCTGATTTATTAAACAAAGACGAGTTTATTCTATCACATATAATAGGTCTAAAACATTGCAGAGTAATACTTTCATCTTTATATAGTTGGAAATTACGTCCATTAATATACATTGAAGGACAACCTATAACATCAAAATCAGAATCACTAAAACCTAGTTTACACAACAACTCTGCTGTATAAAAACCTCTAAGTCCTATGCCGCCTCCGGAATTTAAAATAGCTTTGATAAAATTCTTAATAATTTTCTTTGTATCATCAGACAAATTAAAGGAATAGTCAATTGGAGCTTGAGCACCAAGCCCTATAAAATAGAATTTGCATGGGCTTGTCTTAATACCTGACGTTAATAATTTCATCTCACGGCGCCCATGTTCGCCCAATAAGTTCGCGCAATTTACGATGCAAATACCGGCGTTATTTCGTCCTGGTACGTTATAATATAAATCTTTATCTATCAAATAGGTTTCTAAAGCTCTGGTAAATATAAAATTTCCTGTATTCCCTGCAGCTTTATAATCAAGATTTTCTTCGATATAATTCGCAGGATAAAATGAACTATAGCGCTCATACCTTATTGAATTACTATTTATTCTTTTTCTAAGAGCCATTGGATTATACTTATACAGCGCATCACTATTGCTAAAAAAATACTTATACAACTTTGTATTAAATAAATAAAAAGGTTTATGAGCTATATAAGTAAAAAAAGATTTTATCTGTTCGTAATCCATAAAATACATTGTACTTGTCAATACATATATTTGTCAACTAATTAAAACACGTACAAATTATTTTTTTGCATAGTGATAATTAGATGGTACAATAGATTATGGAGTGTTCAAATATTCCCCAAATACTACAAATGATATGAGGATAATAAATGAAATTAAGTAATACAACTGCACAAAATTCGTTCAAATACGGATGGCTGCTTTCCAGAATTTTTCCATACATCAAACCCTATATGTTAAGAATAATATGCGGTTTTTTAGTTGCAATCCCCTTAGGATTGTTAGATGGTGTTACCGCTTTTGCACTTAAACCTTACATGGATTACGTTGTAGGAAAGCAAGACTGGATTTTTCATATTTTAGGACACGAATTTACACTATCCTGGCAAATATTTGCCTTTATTATCCCTTTTGGCGTAATTCTTTTTGCAGGTTTTCAGGGTGTATTGCGTTACTTAAATGATTACATTTCAGCCTGGACTTCTCAGAGGATTACAAATGATGTAAAAATGGACTTGTTCCATAGATTAATATATATGGACCCGCAATTTTTTGACGAAAATCCGTCCGGTATTATTATTTCCAGATACATGAATGACCCGCAGACAGCTTCTGCCGGTATTGTTGATCAAATCAAAACAATTACAACAAGTATTTTTGGAGCATTAGGATTAATAGCAGTAATGCTATACAGCTCTTGGAAACTTGCTTTAATAGGCGTACTTGTTCTTGGTGTTGCATTTGTTCCTGTTGCTTTAATCAGAAAAAGAATTAAAGAAACTTCTAATAAGAACATGGTTATCGGCGGAAACATTACTACAAACATAAATGAAACGTACAGCGGAAACAAAGTTATGGCCGCATATGAGCTTCAATCAAGACAAGAAAATTACTTCAGAGATCAAATTTGGAAATCTTTTAATATAAATATGGCTCTTACTAAGCGTGCCGCCTGGATGAGCCCGTTAATGTATTTAATAGCATCTTGCGGTATTGCGGTTGTTTTAGGTTACGGTACACACTTAATCACAAGCGGACAAATGACTGCAGGGGCTTTTGCTTCATTTGTAACCTCGTTATTACTTTTGTATAAACCTGTTAAAACTCTCGGCAACACATTAACCGGCATACAAACAATTTTTGTTGCAATGGGCAGAGTTTTTGAACTGTTTGATCTTAAACCTTCAATTACTAATAAAAAAGATGCAATTGAAATGAAAGATTTGAACAGCAGAATCGAATTCAAAAATGTTTGTTTTGAATACATCCCGGGACATCCTGTATTAAGGAATTTAAATTTATCCGTCAATAAAAATGAAACACTTGCCATAGTAGGTAATTCAGGCGGAGGAAAATCAACATTGGTAAATCTTATTCCGAGATTTTATGATATAAAATCCGGCTCAATAACTTTTGACGGAGTTGACATAAGAGATTTAACAATTAATTCACTTAGACACAACATAGCTATGGTATTTCAGGATAATTTCTTATTCACAGGGACTATAAGAGAAAATATTATGATGGGAAACCCGAATGCAACGGAAGAAGAACTTGAATTAGCAATAGAGTCCGCTCACCTTCAAGAAATGATAGCCGAGCTTCCTGACGGACTGGAAACCCTTTTAGGAGAAAGAGGTTTAACTTTATCCGGCGGGCAGCGACAGAGAGTTGCCATTGCAAGAGCTATGATAAAAAATACCCCTATAGTAATATTAGACGAAGCTACGTCTGCTCTTGACAATAAATCAGAAGCTATCGTTCAGAAAGCTTTGGATAATTTGATTAAAAATAAAACAGTATTTGTAATAGCACACAGGCTTTCTACAATTAAAAATGCTGACAGAATTGCAGTTATAACAGAAGGAGAACTTGTTGAACTCGGCAACCACGAGCAGTTAATGTCAATAGAAAACGGACAGTACAGAGCTCTATACGAAATGCAATTTAGAAAGCAGGAAGCCTTAGTTTAAAATATATTTTAAGTTTTGTAAACTGTGTTTATCAAAAATAGCAATTTATTAACATTTAAATACTTTATATATAAAACGACTATATTAAAAAGAGGGAAAAAATTATGGGAGCTATTAATGTAAACACATCAACATCAAAAACTGCAACATTTGCTAATTCAAGAGAAACACATCTGGCTAAAATTGATGAATTTAAAAAAGGACTTAAGATAATTTTTTCAACAGAAGCTAGTGAAAATCTGGATTCCAGATATGAATACGATTCTGCAAAATATTATCTCAATTCTGCTTATAAGTATGTTCTTGATAATGATAGTGATTTGCAAAAAACAGGACTTAAACAGGCATTTTTAGACGTAATAGGTGATGTTGCAAAACAATTAAAAGAATTTATTAATAATTGGAAAGCGCCGAATGTTCCAAATATCGGAGTTATGAATAAAAATGAAGGTGTTGAGCCTGATTATGCAAAAATGGTCTATGGATTAAGATAATTATAAATTCTCTGTCAAAGTAAAATCTTCGTCATTAACTTCACGAAGGAAATTAGTCCAACTATTGTAATATTCAGCGAGCGCTTGTGAATACCCTATTATAATTGATTTATATGACTGTTTCATAACAATTAATGCGGTAATATCAGATTTTCCCTCCTCATAACTGTCCTTTGAGGTTTCAATAAGTTCTTCAGAGTCGGTTATAATCTTCTTTTCATAATGATTTAAATTATCTGCTGCCGTAAGAAAACGCTCATATGCAGCAGAAACATCTTTTACCGCTCTGTTTTTTACTGAAAGATATTTTAACTCCGCTTGTTTTAGTTTCAACGTTGCATTTTGAATTTCCGGAGAATAATTATAAAAAAGCGGTATATTAACAAGGCTTGCCCCGGCATACGCTCCGTTATTAAAATTTCCGCTGTCGGTGTATTTACCGAGCTGGTATGCATAACCGCCCGACAGCTGCAGGTCCGGAATTCTCTGCCTTGCAACCACTGTTAAGTTCTTCTCTGCAACATCAATTTCCTGCTTTGCTATTTTTATGTCAAATCTGTTATCTAATGCTTTTTGAATTATTGCCGAAAATTCAGGGAAATTATAATCCGGCGGCGGCGTCAACATTTCCTCAAAATTGTTCTCCTCAGTAAAAAGTTTATCCATACTGTCATATACTATATCGTCCGGATTATTTATGACTTTGTTAAATTCAGCCAACGCCTTTTTTTCATTAACCTTTGCCGAATTAACCTGAGTAATCATCTGGTTCAACGCAATTTCTGCCTGCATTACATCAATATCAGGAGCTTTGTGAGATTTCACACGGCTTTTTGCAATACCCAAAAGTTCTTCTTGCAATTCCTTTTGCTGTTCAAGAGTATATAATATTGATTTTGCGGCAACCAAATTTATATATGTCTCACGTACATCCATTTTTAAGTCAAAAGTTGTATAATCAATATTTTTTTCAACTAATTTCAAATTCGATTCAGCAAGATTTTTGCGCGCCTTTCGTTTTGCTATTTCTATATTTTCACTAACTCCAAGCTGCTTAGGCTCATTATTTCCGGCAGCACCCATAAAATAAAATGCATCAAAAGAGGGATTTTGAAGCCTGTTTGCTGATTTTATATTATTTTTAGCAATATTACGCTCTAATTTCGCCGCTTGTAAATCTATATTATTTTTTAATGCAGCATCAATCGCTTCATTCAAATATACTTTTCTTGTCTCAGCAAATATTGGCTGCATAAATAACAGACATATTACAACCCATATAAATCTCTTCATAATAAAGATTATAACAGAAATTTATATAAAAACCTAAAACTAATAATCTTATTCAGCAATACGCTCTTTTAATCTGTTTACGAGATTATTACTGTTCGTTCTTAAATTGTTTATACCTTGACGAACCATTCTTCCTCCCCAGCTAAAAAAATTATTAAGTCCTGTTCCAATCGTATTTATGCAATCATTGCCAAAATCAGTCACAGAGTCCCAAAGAGTAGTTTCTCTCGGAGTTGCTGTAAAGCTGCTAGCCATTTTTTCAAAGTCCCCGCGAGGAATTCTTTCGTGTTTTGTCGTATCCCAAGGATTAACAACTTCTACATAATCATCCGTTATTTTTACAACAGAAAGAGCATGTCCGCCTCCGGCCTTTGTTGTACCGTCAGGGCCGTCTTTTGCGACATATACGCCGACCGTAAGAATATATTCCTCCTCATGTCCCTGACATTCATCAAGCATTTTTTGAAAGTCAGACTCTTTGTTATACTCATTACGAATCTCGCAAGGCGCCATTGCTTTTGAATGTTCTCCGGTCGCTGACACATATCCGTACTCTCCTTGACGGTATAATTTATACTCACTTTTATCTTTTTTATTATTCCAATAGTGGTCTGACCTTTTCCCTGTAAGAATAAAAATTGCATCAAATTCATAGCCGGCACTTAAAGTATCATGATTGCTTTCCGGAAGTTGTGCGCCAGCTACATCCCACCTGCCGCTGCCTAAACCAAGAGCCGATCTCGTAGCAATAATTTCAGCTCTGTAAGCTTCCATAGCCAATTCCAGTAAAATTACTTCGATATCTCCATACGCATATGATTTTCCTGCTAAATTCATTGCCTTTTTTACTGCAGCTGCTGTAATCGTATACTCTCCGCTTATTGCAACTTTATCCTTTTCAAAATTGCTCTCATAATATTTTTTAACCTCTAATGCTCCGGGCAATTTAACAGTATAAGAACCATCGCCATTATGTCTTATATTTTTCATTAACTCTTTTTCACCTTCAGTCAGGGTGCCGTCAGCATTTGGAGCACATACAGAATATATTGCGGCAAGAAAATAACAATCCCCGCGTTTGCCTTGTTTAAAATCATCTATCCTGCCATTTGCAGCCGCCGTATTAGCTTGATACTCTGTATATAAACTTGCAGAGCATGACCATCTGGTCGGCCGGGAGGTGCCGGGTTTTAGTGGATTTGTAACACTGTTAGAAGTTATTAAACGGCTGCCATTTTCATGTCTTTTGCCTAATCTATAACTGCGCTGTCTATACCTTGATAATATCTCTGCTTTTGGCATAAAATACTTTCTCCTTTTATATATCCGTATTATATAAAAGCTATATCATAAGTCAAAATTGCCATATTTTTAAACTTTTATTAAGTTTTGTTAAATTCTATTTACTCCAATCGAGAACAGTGAGAGAAGAAGCGAACCAAGAAGAGCGCTCAAAAATCCTTCTACTTCAAACCCCGGAGTTATCCAGCCGGCCAGCATCAGCATTAAAGCATTAATCACCAGTGTAAATAGTCCCATGGTTAAAATCGTTATGGGTAATGTAATAATTTGCAAAAGAGGCTTTATAAATGCATTAACAAGTGCAAGTATAATACAAACCAGCATTGCGCTTACAAAGTTATCAATCTCGATACCGGGTATTATCCAAGACACAAATATAATTAAAAGTGCATATATTAACCAGCGAATTAAAACATTTACCATAAATTTAACCTCCCGTTTTCTTATACTATAACTTCTCAAAAATTTTTAAATTACCCGAGCTGATTAATTACAACTACTCATGAAAACTATGTAAAATAAGACAATAATTAGACAGAAAGGAGTTTTTATGCAAGAGAAAGAAAAAAATGAAAACATGAAGGAAAAACTTAAAGAAAAAGCTAACAATATTAAAGAAAACTTAAAAACAGACGGCGAAAAACTTAAAGATGAATTCAAGCATGGGGTAAATGATGTAAAAGAAAAAGCCCATGAACTAAAAGAAAAGACTGCAGAAAAAATCGATGAAATAAAGAAAAAGCACCATAAAGACGTATAAAAAAGAAACACCTCTTAGGTGTTTCTTTTATTCTTCAGATATACCTAAATTGTCATTTTCAGTTGCGACTTCCAATAATCTGTACGAAAGATATGCACCCAATGCAACGGCCTTTAAATCAATACTTTCATCATATTTTGCCACTTCTAAAATCGCAGTATTTACCTCCGGATTTTCCTCTTTAAGGTACTTTACCATATTTTTCCGCCAATTTTGGACATCCTGAAAAGCTTCAGAAAAAACCTCTGATGATATATCTTCCGTTATGATTGGTAACATACTTCTTTCTCCTATTTCAATTATTGATTATATAACATATTCAAATAAGATACAATACACTATATATATTAAGAATGTTTTTTAGCTTTCTTTTTGCCTTTACAATTATCTTGTTTTAATTCTACTTCGCCATTTGCAATATTTTTGCCGATATTTTTTTCCAGAGTAGCTCTTGCTGTATTATAGTCATACATAGTCTGATAATACGTTAGCATCGCATTTTGATACTGTACCTGCGCTTCTTTTAACTCTATCGGATCTCCTACACCGACTTTATATCTTCCAAATGACAAGTCGTAATTTTCTTTTGCCTGTTTTACACCCAAAGTTGCCACAGGAATTTTATTTTTCTTTTCTGTCAAAGAATAATAAGATTCCTGGACCTGATAGTATATATCATTTTTTGTATTAATTGCGTTGGATTGTTCTTTAGAATATAATGCCTTGGCTTCTTTTATCTCATTTTTAATAAGCATACCGTTTATCGTAGGAAAATTTAAATATCCGCCGTAATTATAACCATAGTTTGATGTCGGATGCATACCACCTATCTGATACTGCCCCTCAATCGTTATTTGCGGGAAATAAGATTTCTTAATGAGTTTTACGTTTTGTCTTGCTTCTTCCACCCTGACATCAGCAAGCAAAAACTCCGGTCTTGATTCTCTTGCAATCTGTATAGCTTTTTCAAGCGTAATATCACAAGGGTCATACCTTAAACCTTCTGCAACCTTGTATTTATTTGTATAAGGAAGCCCCATTGTATTATTCAATTTGGCCATAGCAACATCTACCGCATTCTCTGCCTGAATAAGGACAAGTTTGGCATTACTTAAATTAACCTCTGCAATCGTTACATCTACTTTCGGTTTTGTTCCTGCTTTATAAAAAGCTTTTGCTTGATCATAAAAGGCTGCATACCTTGCAACGGAATCTTCCGCAACTTTCTTTGCTTCCATTGCATACTGCAAATTGTAATATGCGGTTTTAACCTCACAAATAACATCGTTTACCGTACTTGTAAGGGTAATTCTATAGCCCTGATTATCCAATTTTCTTATAGTAACCTGATTTTGAGTAACTCCAAAGTCATAAAGCATTTGAGAAGCGCTGATTTGACCTAAGACCCAGTAATTGAATACCAAATTTCTGCCTAAGGCATCTGACAACTGGAGTTGTTTAATTTTGGTATATCCGGTTTGCCACCCGAATTGCGGGAAATATGAAGCCCACGTCTGCCTTATTCTGGCATCAGACGCAAATACGTCCTGCATTGCAGCCTGAATTCGCGGATTGTTTCCCAGAGCATATTTTAGGCACTCTTCTAAAGTTATATCAATACTTGTTTCTACACCGCCTTGGATGACAAGAGTATCGTCGCCGCTTTTCTTTGGCTCAACATCTTTGCTGTCCGGATATTCTTCTTTTTTTATTTCATTTCCGAGCGCAGAATCCTTATGCCATAAAGCGGCATTGCATGCCGGCTGGAACAAGAACATAAAGGAGATTATTAAAACTGCGAATAGTCTTATCATTTCTTTCTCCTTATATTCTGGACAAACTTATAGAAGTTTTGTTTCATAAGATTTGTAAGTACAAAGAAGGCCGGAACAAGAATACTTCCAAAAAACGCAACCGCAAGCATACCGCCGAATACAGAAACCCCGATTGAATGACGGCTGCCTGCTCCGGCTCCTTTTGCAAATACAAGAGGAAGCAAACCTAAAATAAAGGCAATGTTTGTCATCATAACAGCCCTGAAACGCAATTTTGCGGCTTGAAGAGCTGCATCAATATAATTCAAACCGTCTTTTTCCATAGCATCTTTTGCAAATTCCACAATCAAAATTGCCTGTTTTGTACTCAAACCGATTAACATAACAAGTCCGACCTGAGCATAAATATCAAGAGAAAGCCCCGAGACATATTGGAAGAACAAGGCTCCCAAAAGTGCCACCGGAGAAATTAAAAGCACCGCAACCGGGAGTGTCCAGCTTTCATAAAGTGCTACAAGGAACAGGTATACAAAGGTTAAAGCCATCGCAAGGATAGGTCCCATCTGACCTGATGACATTTGCTCCTGCAAAGAAGTTCCCGACCAGGCATAATCCATATCCTTTGGCAGTACTTTGTCAGAAAGTTCACCCATAGCCTTCATTGCATCACCGGAACTTACGCCAGTGGCAGCATTACCGTTGATTACAATTGACGGATACATGTTAAATCTGTTCAATAAATACGGCCCTACCACGTTTTCTGTTTTAACAACAGAACTTATAGGAACCATTTTACCCTGATTATTTTTTACATAAATCTTAGTTAAATCACCCATTACGGATCTATATGGAGCATCAGCCTGCATGTACACACGATAAACTCTTCCGTATTTGTTAAAGTCGTTTATGTAAGTAGCTCCAAACTGTGCAGCAAGAGTCGAATAAATTTCCGAAATAGAAACGCCCTGCGCCATTGCTTTTTCATCCTGAACAGTTACAACCACCTGAGGAAGAGATGCGGTATACGAGGTGTATAAACTTGAAAAAGCCGGATTTTGTCTTGCTTCCTGCATAAAGACAAGAGCCTCTTTATATAATTCTTCCGGAGACCTGTCACCTTTATCAAGTAACTGGTATTCAAAACCGCCAAACATACCCATACCGCTTATTGCAGGCGGCTGTGTAACGAAAGTATTGGCTTCGGTGTACTTAGAAGTTATTGCATTTGCCTGCTTTATAATATTATCAATAGAAAGTTTTGCAGATTTTCTCTTTGACCACGGCTCCAATCTGACAACAACAAATGCCGTATTTTCACCCGAAAAACCGTTTACCTGCATAACAGATACTACACCCGGAATCTGCGTAAGCTCATCTGCCAAATTACGAACAACACCTGCAGTCCTGGTAAGAGTTGCACCGTCCGGCAATTGTACCTGAACAAACAAAGCTCCTCTGTCCTCATCCGGTAAAAATCCGGTTGGAGTTATCAAAAACATAGCACCTATAAATATTACAACACCGCCTAAAACAAGCAAAGTCTTTTTAGGAGCGTGCACAAAATAACTGACTAAATTTAAGTACTTATCTCTTACGCTGTTGAACCAATCTTCAAATTTTTGAATAAATTCAAAATCTGTTTGCTCATCACCGGATTTTAGGATAATAGAGCAAAGAGCCGGAGAAAGAGTAAGCGCAACAATCGTCGACAAACCAATAGAAGTTGCAATACAAACGGCAAATTGTCTGTACATTTGCCCCGTAATACCGGTCATAAATGATACAGGTACAAATACCGCCATCAATACAAGAGAAGTTGCAACAACTGCGCCGAATACTTCTTCCATTGTGATTTCCGTTGCTTCTTTAGGAGATTTCCCTTCCTGAATATGCCTTTGCGTATTTTCCAGTACAACAATAGCATCATCTACAACCAGACCTACCGCCAGAACCAAACCGAACAAAATCAAAAGGTTTATAGAAAATCCCATCAGCGCCATAAATATAAAAACGCCGATTAATGAAACCGGTATTGCACAGAATGGAATAAATGCAGCTCTTGCTGTTCCTAAGAACAAATAAGTTACGGCACTAACCAGAACTATTGCAAGCACAATAGCGCTTATAACCTCGTGAATGGATTCTCTTACAAACTCTGTTATATCGTACTGAACATGATATTCAACATCATTCGGGAATTTTTTACTCAATTCCTTCATTTTCTTTTCAACACGGTTAACCAAATCAATTGTGTTTGCTTCCGGAAGCTGCGCAATTGAAATCATTGCAGCACTTTTTTCACCTATTGTTACGGATGAAGTATAACTTTCCGCTCCTAATTCAACTCTTGCCACATCCTTAATTTTTACGTTTGAACCGTTTACATTTGCTTTTACTACAATATTTTCAAACTCTTCTACCGTTTTTAAACGTCCTTTAGTTCTCAAGGTAAACTTCAACACCTGCGGATCGTCCATAGGTTCAACACCTATGTTACCAGCAGGAGACTGAATATTTTGTGCTGTTACCGCATTATTAATATCTGTAGTTGATACACCCAAACTTGCCATCTTATCAGGCTTAAGCCATATTCTCATAGAATAATCACCGGCACCGAATATCGAAACGCTACCGCAGCCCTTTATACGCGCAAGCTCGTCTTTAATAAACATTGTAGCGTAGTTTGCAAGGAACAATGAATTATAAGTACCGTTAGGTGATGATAAAGACATCAAAAGACAGCCCGCACCCCCGGTTGACTTTCTTACCGATAAACCGTATCTCCGCACCTCTTCCGGTAATCTCGGCGTAACCAGCTGCAGCTGGTTTTGGACATTTACTAAGTCCATATCAGGATCAGAGCCTACTTCAAAGAATAAGGTAAGTTTATATGCTCCGTTTTTTGATTCGGAGTACATATACAACATATCCTCAATACCGTTCAATTGAAGTTCGACAGGCGCAGCAATTGTTGAAGTTATAACGTCGGAACTTGCACCGCTGTATGTCGCAGTTACAACAACCTGCGGCGGTGTGATTGAAGGATACTCTTCCAGAGGAAGAGTCGTAAGCGAAATCAAACCGGCAAGAATAATTGCCAGTGATATTACTATCGCAAGTTTTGGACGTTTTATAAATAAATTGCCTGCCATTTATATTTCCCTATTTCTTGAATATATTTGTGATTTTATTTTTAATTTTTGAAAATATACCTGATTTCTTTTCAGGAGCTTTTTCCTGTACAGCCGCCTGAACAATTCTTACCGGACTTCCCGGAACAACCTTTTGCAAGCCGGAAGTTACGATTCTATCTCCTGCCTTGACCCCTGAAGATACTATCCACATTCCGTTTTCTTCTCCCATAGTCTTTATATAAGACATTCTCGGAAGTTCATCCTTATCCAGAACGTAAACAAAACGCCCCTCCTGATTTTCCATCGTAGCAGTCTGCGGAACAACAGGAACATCATCTTTTGATTTTGAATAAATAATTACTCGTCCAAAATCACCTTGAATAAGTGCTCCGTCAGGATTCGGGAAAGTAGCTCTCATAGTAATAGTACCGGTCGTTTCGTCTATTTCATTATCATGAAAATCTTGAACACCTTTAAACTTGTACTTTTGCCCGGAACTGAAAATAAATTCTACATCCCTGTTTATGTTTGCTGATTTATCAATCCTTACAAGTTCCGCAAAATCCTGAGATTCCAGAGGAAAAGTTATATACATCGGATCGGAACTGTTAATCGTAGTCAAAGGCCCGCTATTCATAGAAACATAGTTACCCTCAGTAACAGAAATCATACCAACTCTTCCGTCTACAGGAGATTTAACCCTTGTATAACCCAAATTTCTCTCTGCATCGTTAAAAGCACTTCTGGCGCTTTCCACCTGCGCTCTGAAAGCATCCCTTTGAGATAGTATATTATCATAATCAGACCTTGCAATATAATCCTGCTGTACAAGTTCTTGATAGCGTTTTAACTGTTTTTCATAATAAGAATATTGAGACTCGGCATTATTTAAATCAGCCTTTGCTTTATTTGCTGCGTATTGATATTGTTGCGGCTCTATTTCAAACAGAAGCTGCCCTTCTTTTACAAAATCACCTTCTTTGAAATAGCTTTTATTTAAATATCCGCTTATACGTGCCAGAACTTCTACCCTGTATTTTGCCATAACTCTTGCAGTTGCAGTAAATTGTCTTTGAACATTCTCAGTACCGACTGTTGCAACCGTTACTGCAGGAGTTTTTGCAAGTGCACGCTGCTTTGCGGTTTTGGTTTTATTTAAATTTGATATAAGCATGCGCCCAAAAATCAAGGCCAGCACTATTGCTAATAATATTATTATCTTATATCTCATTGCTCTCCAAGTCCTTGTACTATTTATATAAAACGACGTTTTGTTTTCCATAAAGTGTATAACAGTACACTTTATTTTAATTAAAATACTAACAAAAAAGAGAAATCAAATCAAGAATCCAACCGGGGGGGGGTAAATGCATTTTAGCCGGTAAGTGGGATTACAAGTTTAGCGTAAATCAGGGGGGGGTAAATGTATTTTAGTTGGTAAGTAGGACTACAAGCTTAGCGCAAGGGGGGGTAAATGTATTTTAGCCGGTAAGTGGGACTACAAGCTTAGCGCAAGGGGGAGGGGTAAATGTATTTTAGTTGGTAAGCAGGACTACAAGCTTAGCGCAAGGGGGGGAAATGTATTTTAGCCGGTAATTAGGACTACAAGTAGATTAGGCTTTGCCTGACAATAACTAAACTTTTTCAATAAATCCGCCACTAAAAAATCACAAACACACAAAAATATTTTTTACCTTTCAATCCTCAAATGCCTGTTTGGCTCTTCACCGATTGATGTACTCTGCAAATTATACTGTTCCACAAGTTCGTGCTGAAGTTTTCTGATGTGAGAGTTTTGCGGTTCTAAATCCACCATCTCGGCGCCGTCAAGAATCTTCTTTATGCCTGCTTTTGCTTCATCAAGAGCTTTTTCAGTTTCATCAGTATATCCGGTTAGTGATTCCACATCGCCCGGCTGAATATCCAGAGCATCCTTCAAAACCTTCTGAATTTGTGCCATTGAGTTGGTTTTTACATAAAATATCTGAACCCTGTACTCTTTTGCGGTACTTAAAATCTTAGCTCCGCCTTTTGCAAAGTTTTTGTGCGCAATAACAATATCAGCATCTTCTACATTTCTTATAATTTCTGCATTTAAGTTCAAACGTTCGATAAGCTTTTCAACAATTGTCCTTGAAACCGCATAAAGATAAATCTTTTTAAGCGGTCTTGCCTGTTCGACATATTTCTGACGAGAAAAAGAAAAATTCATCTTGTTATCCTGCGGAGTCTCGATTTCAGGCTTACTAACTTCAGGTATAACAACTTTATCAACATCTTTCTGTTCGACTTTTCTAATTTCTGGTCTTATCGGCCAGCCGCGCAGAATATAATCGACCGCTTCCGAAGTATTTTTATATACAGCAAGTGTATTTCTGTCTAAAATTTCAATTACAATATCAAAAGTCGGCTGCTTTTCTCTTTCCAGAACAGTTTTTTGGGAAGCTCTTCGTTTCGCTTCATCATCTCCGAGAGTTACCGACTGAATACCGCCGACAAGGTCTGAGAGTGTCGGGTTTTTGATTAAACTCTCCAAACAATTACCATGAGCAGTTGCAATAAGCATAACACCGCGCTCCGCAATTGTTCTTGCTGCCTGCGCTTCCGGCTCAGTTCCGATTTCATCAACTACAATAACCTCAGGCGTGTGGTTTTCAACCGCTTCAATCATTATGTCCTTTTGAAACTCAGGCTGCGGAACCTGCATTCTCCTGGCAGAACCTACCGCAGGATGCGGAACATCGCCGTCACCGGCAATTTCATTTGAAGTATCTACAATGACTACACGTTTTCCGAGTTCATCGGCTACCAACCTTGAAATTTCTCTTAATTTAGTAGTTTTACCAACACCAGGAGGACCTAAAAATAAAATACTTTTACCCTGAGTACAAATATCTTTTATGCAGGCAATTGTACCTGTAACAACACGCCCTATACGACAGGTAAGCCCGACTACTTTTCCCTGACGGTTTCTTATTGCACTGATTCTGTGCAAAGTTCCTGGAATTCCCGAGCGGTTGTCATGAGTAAATTCCTGCAGGTGTGAAGTTACAAAATTGATATCTTCATCATTCACAACATCGCAATTTAATTTATCAATCTTTCCGCCTGAGTGCCTGACTTCCGGAACCCTTCCGATATCAAGAACAATTTCAATAACATCCTCTAATTTTTCATACGACAGATTTTCCACAACTTTACGGGGCATAACTGCTAACAGTCGATCGAGATCATTTTGAAATTGTAAATTGCTCATCATTCTTATATAAAATGCCTTTCTGCTTTCGCATTTGGCTGATAACGATTCGATTTTGAACTCCTATTTTTATTATACCATATAACTTTGATATTTTCTATAGTTTATTTATTGTCACTGCGGCAGGAAGGAGGGAGGAAATGTGTTGGGCTGGTTGGTCTTTTCCCCTCGCCCCTTGTGGGAGAGGGCGCAGTCGTGCTTGAACGTAGTGAAAGCTACGAATGCGGGTGAGGGGAGTAATTGGTGAAGGGGAGGAATTTTTACCCCTGTCACTGCGAGAAAATCTTTGATTTTCGCGGCAGTCCATTTTTTTACTTTAACTTGTCGGGTGACATTGGTTCGCGCCTTTCCCTCGCACCCTTGTAGAAGGAAATACCTGATTGAGTGGCAGCACGTATTCCTTCCCTAGATGAGGGAAGGGTAGGATGGGTGATAAAGTTGGCACCCTCCCCAACCCTCCCTCAT